>CAYTNN010000032.1:0-28807 GCA_964439135.1 uncultured Pirellulales bacterium | reverse complement strand
CATTATCAGCAGTCCACAATCTCGGTCCGCAAATTCTACAAGCAGGGAAAGTTCGGCTCGCTCTACTACTGCGAGGCCGAGTACCAGCATCCCGGGCTGGAGGTGCTCTACTTCTGGAACGGTAAGCGAACCTGGCGATACGGCGTGGCGCCCATGCACTACCCGACCCACTGCACCAGCCAGCTTATCGGCGTCACCGGCGAGCGCCTGACCGAAGCGGTCTGTCACGGCTGGGGCGACGACAGCCAGATCCTTAAAGACAACGCGTACAAAAATCCGTTCTGGAACGAATCGACGATGTTCAGGACCAACCGCGGCAACGCCTTCCGAGTAAATATCTGGTGGAAAGGCGCCCATCGCGGCTGCGAGCGGGCGCAGTGGATAGGCGATAAAATGAGCTTCTACGCGCCGCATCCCAACGGCATCGGCCCGGTGATTGTCCGCTCGGCAGAGCAAATCGAAAAGGACGATGCCGGATTCGAGCGAAAGGCGCCGAAGTTCGAGCGGTACGAGCAGCCCGAATGGTGGAAGACAGACATGCTGCCCGAGCCGCTTCGTCATAACAGCGGGCACGAAGGCTCGCACACGTTCCTGACGCACGAATTTGTTGACGCCATAATCCACAACCGCCGGCCGGCAGTAGACGTGTACGAATCTCTTGCGTATACTGTCCCCGGAATCGTAGCGCATCAGTCGGCGCTGAAAAAAGGAGAGCTGATGAAGATTCCTCAATACGATTGATCGAAAAGAGGAACCAAAAAATGCAACCATTATTTAATTTGGAGATGTCACTATGAAGCGCAACATTCTGCTAATCGTCCTGCTGGCTATGTTCCTTACCCTAATGCACGATGTTCAGGCCCAGCAAAAAGTCTTTCGCATCGGTATGATCGGCCTGGACACTTCCCACGTGACGGCCTTTACGAAGTTCATCAACGACCCGGCAAAGGATTATGGCTGCAAAGTCGTCGCCGGTTATCCGGGCGGCTCGCCGGACATACCCTCCTCAGCCGATCGCGTTGACAAATACACCGAGGAGCTTCGTGACAAGTACGGCGTGGAAATCGTCGATTCGATCGAAGAGCTTTGTCAGAAAGTCGACGGCATTCTGCTGGAAAGCGTCGACGGCAGGCCCCACCTTAAGCAAGCCAGGCCCGTAATTGCGGCAAAGAAACCTCTCTTTATCGACAAACCCATGGCGGGAAATCTGGCGGATGTGCTTGAGATATTCCGGCTCGCCAAAGAAAACAACGTCTCCTGCTGGTCCAGCTCGTCGCTGCGTTACTCGCCCGGCATCGTCGAAATGAAAAAGACCAACTCGGTCGGTGACATACTCGGTTGCGATGCGTATAGCCCGTGCAGTCTCGAGGAGCACCACCCCGATCTGTACTGGTACGGCGTGCACGGCGTCGAGATATTGTATGCCGTCATGGGCACCGGCTGTCAGTCCGTGCGACGCGTCCAGACCCCGGATTACGAATTCGTCGTCGGTTTCTGGGAAGGCGGGCGAATCGGCACCTACAGGGGCCTGCGAAAAGGCAGACACGACTACGGCGCGACGGTTTTCGGCACCAAGAGCATTATCCAGGCCGGCAAGTACGGCGGCTACGAGCCATTAGTGGACGAGATCATCAAGTTCTTCAAAACCGGAAAGGTTCCCGTGCCACAGGAAGAGACAATTGAGATTTTCGCATTCATGTCCGCCGCCGACGAATCCAAGGCAAAAAGTGGAGCTACGGTCTCACTGGAAGAAGTCATCAAGAAGGCCGGGAAACATAACGAGCTTCGCCGTTAAAGGAAGGACCTTTGACTATGAGCACTTACCGAAAAATCGTCCTGTTGTACGCCGTGTTGTCGTTATACTGTTGCAGTGAGGGAACATCGGCCAACCTTGTAGCCAACGGAGGATTCGAAGAAGCCGAGCAAGGCCAAGCCTCTGGCTGGGTGGAGTTGTGGACGAGGAAGCCAGGCTCCGGAGAAGTTACTTTGGACAAGAAAGTCTCCCGTAGTGGAAGTTATGCCGCTCGTATCGAGCACCGGGGTGCGGAGGATTGGAGTTTCAGTTCTGAGAATCGCCTTGATGTCAAGCCCGGCGACCTTTTCACACTTCAGGCATGGGTGAAGATCAATGGGACGGGCGAGACCACTATCGGTGTGGTAACTTATGACGAAAACGGGAAGGCCCTTGAGTGGACTTTCGGCGGACGCACCGCGGCAGGCCCCTGTGACTGGCATCTCCTGCGCTCAAGGTTTGTGATTCCCCGCAACGTCGTCGCAATTGGCCCCCGCCTGATCGGATATCGGCCAGCCACGGTCTGGTTGGATGATTTCTCGCTGGTGAAAGAGGCCAACGTGTTGGAAACACGCCCCAAAGATTTGCCGGAGGCGCTCTCTATCAGTAATGCCGCGATCTCTCTGGCGCTTCATACCGAGGACGCAACCTTGTCCGTAACCGACAAGCGCACAGGGCAGAACTGGCAACAACAGTCCTTAGCCGAAGGCTTAATACTCCGCAGCGCAAAAGTCGCCGGCAGTATCGAGATGACCCTGCTCGACACTCCGTCCGGAATGGATATCCAAGCGGTCCTTCAATTGGAGCCGGATTGTCCCGAGTTCACCGTGACGCTTTGGAGCCGAGGTGACCTCGAACAGCCTCTTCGGTTTCCGCACCCGTTCGTAACGGAACCCGGCACGTATTTGGTGGTACCTATGAATGAAGGGATATCCTATCCGGTCGAAGATAAGACAATCGACACAATGCGGCTTATCGCATATGGCGGGCACGGTATCTGTATGGCCTTCTGGGGAGTGACAGACGGCCAGAAAGGGCATATGGCTATCATCGAAACGCCCGACGATGCCTCCATTCGAATAAGACGACTTGACGGAAAGCTCTGCATCGCACCGGAATGGGACTCACAGAAACAACGCTTCGGCTATACCCGTAAATTGCGCTACGTCTTCTTCGACGAAGGCGGGCACGTTGCGATGTGCAAGCGTTATCGCCAACACGCAGAGCAGACAGGCAAACTCAAAACGCTGGAAGAAAAAAAGCGTGAGAATCCGAACGTGGATTTGCTCATCGGGGCAGTAAATATCTGGTGCTGGGAAAGAGATGCCCTTGCGATTGTCCGGGAAGCCAGGAGTCTCGGCATAAACCGTATCCTCTGGAGCAACCGAAAGCCGCCGGAAACTATAAAAGCGATGAACGAGATGGACGGTGTCCTGACGAGCCGGTATGACATTTACCAGGATTTAATGGATCCGCAGATCGTCAAAGACAAGCTTCGCGGCCAACATCCGGACTGGACCCAGGCAGGCTGGCCGGACGATCTCATGCTCGATAGCAAAGGCAACCGGCGTGAAGGATGGCGCGTCACAGGCAAAGACGGCCAGATGTATCCATGCGGCGTGTTGTGTGACAGACAGGCGATTAAGCACGCCGAACAGCGCGTGCCCGCCGAATTGAAAACGCATCCTTATCACTGCCGCTTCATCGATACGACGACGGCCTCGCCATGGCGCGAATGTTATCACCCGGACCATCCGATGACACGCAGCGACAGCCGGCACTGGAAGATGGAGCTGCTGCGTTATATGTCGGAGAAGGCCGGGCTCGTCACCGGCAGCGAGACGGGACACGACGCGGCGGTCCCGTACGTGCACTACTTCGAGGGCATGATGAGCCTCGGGCCGTATCGCGTCCCGGATGCGGGGCGAAATATGAGAAAGATCTGGGACGAGGTCCCCGAGCAGGTGGCCAAGTTCCAGTTGGGGCACAAATACAGGTTGCCGCTCTGGGAACTGGTCTATCACGACTGCGTCGTCGCGCAGTGGTACTGGGGCGATTACAATAACAAGCTGCCGGCGCTTTGGCAGAAACGCGACCTTTTTAATATTCTGTACGGCACGGCCCCGATGTTCATGTTCGACAACCGGCTATGGGAACAAAACAAGGACCGCTTCGCTCGAAGCTATAAGAACATCTGCGACGTGACCCGCGAGGTCGGCTACGCCGAGATGACCGACCACCACTTCCTTACGCCGGACAGAGATGTCCAGCAAACAACATTCGCTAATGGCGTTACAGTCACGGTCAACTTCGGCGAAAAAACTTTCCACTTATCCAGCGGGAAAGAAATTGAGCCCATGAACTTTCATGTATCGGGGATGTAAATCGAAAACAGTAAATTCTACCGCTGCTTGTTTTGCCATTCGTAAATCGATGCCACCTCCGGTGTCGGCCTCGGGGTGTCACCGAGCGGAAAGGCCTTGTTGTCTTTGACGACAGTGTGACCGACCTTGCCGGCTAAAAAACTTCCCTCTCCGCCGTATAATTTGTTGCTGATTATCTCAAGACCGATACAATCCGGCGTGCCGAGCAGAACCATCGGCGATTTTTTATCTTTGAGGACGAAAACGTTGCCCTTGATAATGTGGTCGAAGCTTGCGGTTTTAGCCGATACGCCAGGACCGTTGTCCACAATGAAACGATTGTAAAGAATCAGCCAGTTTTCATTCATGCCGCCCATCCAGAGTCCCGCTCTTTCCGAACTGACGTCGCAGTTATAAACTACGTTTCTCGGGCCGTTCGGGCCGTGCGCTGTATCCTGCGGCGGCGAGCCCCACATTCCGTAGCCGTAGCCGCCATTGCCCCGGACGGACTCGATTACGCACTGCTCGATAAGGTTTTCATTCGTCCATCCCGAATGCCACTGGCCGTCGCTCTCGTGGAAAACACTTTTGCGGATGACACAGCCGCTCGCGGCCCATTGAAACAAAGGCGCGTGCCGCATTTTAAACGTCTCGACGTTTTCTATCAGGCAATCCCAGCACCGGTCCCATCCGGTGTAGGCCGTACCACCGCCGCCCTTGAACCAGGCGTCGTCGAACACACAGTCTCGAATTTCGCACCACTTGGCCATCGAGCCGTAAACGGGAAACCGGCCGCACTTTTTCACCGTCACGTTCTTCGCCCAGCAATTCCATCCGTGATAGAAAATGACGCTGCTGATCCAAAGATTTTCCGTCTGTTCTATGCCGAGAGATTCGATTCCACAACGCCGGATCGGCACAACTTTCTGCACGTAAGAGCCGTCGATAACGGGAAACTCAATCCGCAGCGGCTGATTAATCGCAACGGTGTTGTCTTTTATGTCACTGATAACGACCTCGTAGGAGCGATAGATGCCCCACTTGCAGGCGTTTTTAGTGAGCTTTTTCCAGCGTTCGGTTGCGGGCCCATCGATAAGAATACAATCACCGGCCACAAGTTCATCGGTGCTCTGAAGCTCCAGCTTCATATCGCCGCGTTTGCCGTCCCTTGCCAGTTTCAGCTTTCTACCAACCGGCCCTGTGCCGGCAAAAGTAATCGCCGCCTGAACGTCCGCGACAGGTACAACATCGTTAAAAGCCGAATCAAGAACGACGGGAATTTCTGCCGTGCGTTTTGTTCCATCTTTATATTCCGCGACACCTTTCAATATGTGCCTGCCATCCGGAACTTTGCCGACAGCATTATGACCGGACACGGCAAAAGCGAAGGTGTTTCCAGAGTGTTGGCCCCGGTTCCACGTACCAATAACTTTATCGTCGATGCTCATGGTCATTTTCGACAAGCCGGCAGGCTTGCAGTGCATTTCAAGCCTTGTGCTGCTTCCCACCCGGCCGCCCGCAGACGGATTGTAGAAAGCCACGCCGGTCTCAGGAATCGAATAACGGAAGATCAATCGGCTCTTTTGACAACCTTTGCCCCTGATAACCACGTTGTCGTGACGTACCGTAACGGGGCGATCCATATAATAGACACCCTCACCTAACAAGACCGCTCCGCCACCCATTTTGCCCGCGGCCCGGCACGCTTTCGCAAGAGCTTCGGAATCGTCGGCGTCATCATCCGCCTTGGCGCCGAAATCCTCAATTGTCGCAACCGCTTTTACTTCCGGAATACCGCCCTGCACACCACATTTTGTCCAGTTTGGATATACAATGCCATCCGGGCCGACCACATCGGCAGCGGTGAGCCGGTCTTTCTGGTCCGGCTTTATTTTGTACTGACTTTCCCAGGGAGGTGCGTTTGCAGCCCCGGCAGTGGATTTTCCATCGGCCGAGAGGCCAAACGTTGCTGGAAGCACAAGAAGAATGATCGAACCTGTTAAATGAACCAACTGCGCCGAGATTGTGAATCTGCTTAATCGCATCGCGAAATTCTCCACTGATGAACTTCAAGCCGTTATATTCAGACCTTTCTCATAGCAGAATTGGAGTGATAAATCAAGCTTGAAAAAGCAGATCTGGAAAATCTATCTGTAGGGGCAGACCCGTGTGCCTGCCCAGGGCAACCACATAGGGTTGCCCCTACAACCCTAATCCATAAATCTTTTCAGGATTGCCGCTGTGTGCATAGCAATGAGCATCAGATAGTCGAGGTCACTGAGGCTGTAGTGCTCGTGGATCATTGCGTTGTCGACATAGAGGACGCCGAAACAGCCGTTCGGGCGCATGATAGACGCCACCATCGCCGAGCGTATTCTTTCCTTGGACTCCATTTGAGCGGAAACTCTCGGCAGCACACAGAACTGTCCCTTCTCAACAGCCTGCGTTATTTTATCGCTGAGCTGTAATTCGTTGAGCTGGACGGGCGAGCCGTCTCTTCTTTTGCCTGCGTGACAGATCATCGGGCCATTGGGCTGCTTTCTCAAAGCGGACCAGACATGATACGCGTTGAACTGCTCCATTATGACATCCAATAATGTCAACAACAGCCCATCGAGTTCCTCGGCATCGAATATTGTTTGGCTCGCTTTTGAAAAATCTGTCAGCCTTCTTGCAGCGAGTCTCATGGCCGGAGCGTGTTGGGCATCGGGCCTTCTTACAACCGTTTCGTGCTTCGGTGTCGCCAGTGCAGCTTCGAGCTGAAGCGTATCCTCCGGATGGATCGGCATTTCCTTGCTGACTTCTTTTTCCAGCATGATTTCGATAATAAAATCGGTGATACGCAGACAATCGCCGTGCTTGATTTCAGCCTTGTCGACCGGTTTGTCATTTAGATAAGTTTTGTTCGACGAGCCCTTGTCCTCGATTATCCATTTTCCGTCTTCCGTGCTGTGGACTACGGCATGTTGCCTTGAGACCGCTTTGTCAGGCAAAAATACATGGCTGTTGGCCCCTCTGCCGATAGAAATGGGCCCTTCCGTAAATTGGAATTGTTTGCTATTGCCGTCTTTCTGCTTCACAACTATACGCATGGTCTTTCTCCGTGCATTTAATTCATGATAGCTTAACCTATAATTATACAGCATTTTGCTGATTGTGTCAAGCTGTATGTTATCGGACATAATTTAGATAAGCAAAAATCGCCAATAATGGGCCTATTTCCTTGATAAAAACAAAAAAAGCAAAAATTAAAATGTAAAATTAAACAAGTCATCCCCGGGGAATTCCAAGGCTTTGATTTTACTTTTCCCTTTTGCGGATTCGGTGACGGTAATGATCCAGGATAACAGCCGCGACGATAACGCAGCCTGTGATAAGGCGCTTGGTCGATTCCTGTGCCCCGATCTGGGCCAGGCCGGTCCCCAGGACGGCAATAATCAGCACGCCGAAGAATGAACTGACCACCGAGCCCCTACCGCCCATCAGGCTTGTGCCTCCGATGACAACGGCGGCAATGGCCTGAAGCTCCAGGCCGTAGCCGGAGTTGGGATTCGCCGAAGACAGTCGTGCCGTGTGTATCACCGCCGCAACGGATGTCAAAAAACCGCACAGAACAAAAACTGCAAGCTTGAGCGGGCGCGGATCGATGCCGGAGAGCCGGACCGCTTCTTCGTTCGTGCCTATAGCAATCAGGTAGCGGCCGAAGACGGTCCGCGAAAGAACCAACTGCCCTGCTGCGACGATAAGAACCGCAATGATAAACGGCAGCGAAAGCCCGAAAACCGAAGTCTCCGTTATCACTTCGACCGGCCCGCCGATATAGATGGTTCGCGAGCCGGTGACAAGATAAGCGCCCCCTCGTGCAATCTCCATCATACCCAATGTCACGATAAAGGCCGGGAGCCGCCAGCCGATGACCACCAGCCCGTTTAATGCACCGCAGAGAACGCCGACAAGCAGGCACACAACTATCGAGGCGGACAGCGGAAAATTCAATTCAATCAAACAAAGACCCAGCACGGCACCGGCCAAAGCCATTACCGAGCCGACCGACAAATCGATCCCGGCGATAATCAGCACAAAGGTCATCCCGACGGCGACGATTGTGATATCCGGGACCTGGTTGGCGATGGTCCTGAAGGTCGTCAGAGTGAAGAAATTGTTAGCTTTGATGCCGAAGAAGACGACAAGCCCGGCCAATGCCAGTGACATGCCGAGGTAATCAGTGACAAAAGCGGGCACATCCGCGATTCTATTCTTTATAATCTTGTGCATAACCTTCTCTTGAGTCTCTATTCAGGCACCTATATACTCGCTGAACGCGGCAGACATAATTTTTTCCCGGCTCCACTGCCGGCTGCCGAACGTCTCTGCAATGCGCCCGGCCGAGAAGACCATAATGCGGTCGCAGACGGCCATAAGCTCCTTGAGGTCCGACGAGACGAAAATAATCGCTTTTCCTTTCTCGGCCAGCTCGGAGAGCATGTGGTATATCTCGAATTTTGCACCGACGTCGATGCCCCTGGTCGGCTCGTCGAAGATGAGAATATCGCAGTCGCGGTACATCCATTTTGCGATGACGACTTTCTGCTGGTTGCCGCCGCTCAATTCGCCGACTGCTTGCTCGGTGGACGAACATCGCACGGACAAGGCATCGACGTACCGGCCGGCCACGGACCGTTCTTCGGATACGTTCAGCCAGCCGAATCGGCTGATATCGCCCAACCTCGCCAGCGAGATATTCTTGCGGACGGCCAGGCTCAGCAGCAGCCCCTGCTCTTTACGATCCTCAGTCAGAAACGCAATGCCGTTTCGCACAGCGTCACGGGGCCTGCGAATTTCGGTCGGCTCATCTGCACCGTATAGGTATATCCGGCCGCGGTCGGCCTTATCGGCGCCGAAGACCGCTCGCATCGTCTCAGTACGGCCGGAACCCATCAGCCCGGCAACGCCGAGAATTTCGCCCCGGCAAACTTTAAAACTAACGTCTCTAACTTTCTCGCCGACGGTCAGCCCGTCAACACGAAGCGCGACCGGGCCCGGTTTCGAACCGTGACGTAACTGCTCCTGCTCCAAATCGCGACCTACCATCTTGAAGATAATCTCGCCGGGATTTAAGTCACTTGTTTGGCCGGTGAAGACAGCTTTGCCGTCCCGAAGCACCGTGACACGGTCGGCAATATCAATGACTTCTTCGATCCGGTGCGAGATGTAAATAATTCCGACGCCCTCGGCCTTGAGCTTTCTGATCTGGGTGAAGAGCAGCTCGATCTCCCGGTCGGTCAGCGAGGCGGTCGGCTCATCCAGCGCCAATATCCGGCAGCGGCGCGACAGTCCTGCTGCAATCTCAACCATCTGTTGCTGGCCCACGCCAAGGCGCCCGACCGGGACATCGGGCTCAACGTCCCCAAGGCCCACCCGCTGCATGACTTGCCGGGCGGCGAGGTTAAGCTTGCCGTAATTAACGAATCCGAACCTGCTGGGCAGTTTCTCGATAAAAATGTTTTCGGCAACGCTGAGGTTGGGGATCAGGTGCAACTCCTGCATTACCATTCTTATGCCGTGCGATTCGGCATCCGCCTTGCCGCCGGGCTGATACGTTTGCTCATCAAGCTGCATCAGGCCCGAATCGGGGCTTTGCAGGCCGGCGATAATACTAACCAGCGTGCTCTTGCCGGCACCGTTTTCGCCTACGAGGGCGTGGACCTCTGCCTCTTTCAGGTCAAAGTCCACCGAGCAAAGCGCGCGGACGCCCGGGAAAGACTTGCTGATGTCACTGGCATTAAAAAGCGTTTTGCTCTTAGCCGGACTCATTGAAGCGTTTCCGTGGTAATTAGATCGACAGGAGTTTCCTTATCCGAAGGTGTGCCCTGACCTTTAAGCATCTCAAGGGCGTACTCAATACCGTACAGGGCCAGCTTATCGGCATGCTGGTCGACCGTGCAAAGAATCTTTCCTTCCTTAAGCAGTCTCTGCACCGCCGTGATATTGTCGAACCCGATTACGAGAACATCATCGGATTTGCCGGCGGCCCTGATCGCCGCTATGGCACCGAGGGCCATGCTGTCATTAGCACAGAGGACGGCCTTGAGATCCGCATGCTCGGTAATTTGTGCCGAGGCGATTGGTTCGGCCTTAGATGTTTCCCAGTAACCGGATTGGGAGCTAACGATGTTCATCCGGCCTACCTTCATTGCATCTTCGAAACCGAGCTTGCGCTGAATCCCGTTGAACGCGTTGGGAATCCCCTCGATGATTGCTACTTTGTCACCCGGTTTCAGTTTGCTCGCAAGGTATACGCCGGCGAGCCGGGCGCCTTTGCGATTGTCCGGCCCGACGAAGGGAATCTTGACGCCCTTGTCGGCCAATACGGCGGCATCGAATTTGTTATCGATATTGACGACGATTATCCCCGCATCCATCGCCTTTTTGCACACCGGAACCAAAGCCTTGGAATCGGCGGGAGCAATCACAATAGCGTCAACTTTCTGCGCCATTATCGACTCGACGTAGTCAATTTGCTTTGCAACATCCTGCTCGTCCTTGATGCCGACAACCGTCAGGTCGTACTGCTCGGAGTGTTCTTTGTGGTGGGCGACGGCGCCTTCCTCCATTGTCTTGAAAAACTCGTTCGCCAGCGACTTCATTATCAGGGCGATTTTCGGTTTGCCCGTTTCGCGCCGTTTACAGCCGGCCGGCAAAATGAATAAAATCACGGCACAAAAAACAAGGACACCGATAATTGTTTTATTAGGCTTTCTCATCGTTTACTCCTTGAGCAGATTTCTGTTTCATAAAATTCTCTACTTGCTCCGCGTCGGGCATCGAGGATTGTGCTCCCATTTTCGTAACAGACAAGGCGGCGACATAATTGGCGAACAAAGCGGCGTCCCGTAGCGTTTTTCCCTGAGCAATGCCGACGCCTAAAGACCCGGTAAAAGCATCTCCCGCCGCTGTGGCATCGACGGCGTCAATCTTGACAGAAGGAAAAAATTCCGCTACGTCCTTCGTCGCCAGTAAGTATCCCCTGGCCCCCATAGTCAGGATAACGGCTTTGACGCCGCGGCCCAATAGGTCTTTGGCCGCAACCAGCGCGGTTTTTTCGTCCGTGACTTCGATGCCGGTCAGAATCTCGGCCTCCGTTTCATTCGGCGTCAGGACGTCCACCATTCGGAGAAATTCGTCGCTGAGCTTTTGTGCCGGCGCCGGGTCCAGGATAAAAGGCACGCCGGCATCGTTCGACAATCGGGCCGCGAATTCAACCGTTTCCAACGGCACTTCAAGCTGGGCCGTCACGGCACCCGATGAGGCAATAGCCGGTTGGGCTTTCCGAACATCGTCCGGCGATAATTTCAGATTCGCGCCCGGGGCGACGACTATCACATTGTCACCCGCATCATCGACTGTAATCAAAGCTACGCCGGAAGGAGCCTCTTCTATTTGGTTTACATACTCTGTGTGAATACCAACTTTTTGAAAATTGCTCAAAGATTGCCGGCCGAAAATATCATCGCCCAATTTAGCCACGAAGTAAACCTCGGCGCCAAGTTTAGCAGCCGCCACGGCTTGGTTCGCACCTTTGCCGCCGGGCGTCATGATGAAATCCCCACCCAGAATCGTCTCGCCCTTAGCGGGTATCCGAGGAGACTTTACGACCAGGTCCATATTGGAACTGCCGACAACCACAATTTTTGGTTTGTTCTGCCCCAAGCCAATCCTATGCAAATATGTCACTTCGTCAATCTTTCAACCAGTAAGTCCTCGAAGGCACCCAGGTCTTTCCATTCGGTGGCGCAGTTAATCATTTTGCCCTTCTTGTCGATTCTCGTGAAGCCGTCGTCTGTCACGATAATCGGCAGCTTTTCCATTTTCACCAGATCGGTTGACATCGCCAGATAAATGGCAACCGTATCGAAAAGGGTTGAGCTACTCGAATTGAGCGTCCGGGCGACTCTTTTATTCAGGTCCGCCTCGCTCATATCCTTGTTCTCGTTCAGGATTCCCTGCCTGTACCATGCGCGATAGTTTTCTATCAGGGCGTTGGTTAAAATGCTGTTGTTCCTGAGCACCTTCTGGTACTTCTGGTCTTTAAGCTGGATGATGCCACACGTGTCGAGCGGGGTAATTGTCATATCCCACGGTGCCGTAAAGACCTTTTGCGCTTCTTTGACAAAAGCCTTAACATTATATTCGGCGCTGGGTGTCGGGTTATTACCATAGCCCCGGCGAACGCTGCCGTGCATGCCGACAAATTCCGCCTTCTTAGCGATCTTCGGCTCGCGCTCGAGCGCAGCGGCGACATTTGGCACCGGGCCGACAGCAACCAATTTGATCTTCCCGCGGGATTTCATTATCGTATCGATCAAAGCCTGCACGCCGTCCTCATAAATCGTGCCGGGATACGATGACAGCTCGTAATCTTTTGCCCACGCATCCTGCCGATGGTTACCTTTGTGCTGCTGCAGGCCAATGCCGATGGGGATATCCGTCCTGCCGACGGTTTGGAGAAACTTCGCTACGGTTTTCGCCTTCGATTTCGTGTTGCCGACCTCGGTCGTAATCAGTTTGACGTCGAATTCGGGCGATTGCAGGAGCAAGGCCAGCGCCCAGGTGTCGTCGATGTCGTCGCAGATATCCGTATCGAAGATGACAGGGATTTTTCTTCCCGACGACCGGGATGAATCGCCGCCGGTCGCACAGGAGCTTAATGTTGCAAGAAACATGGCCAGAACTCCCAAAAATAAAATCCACCTGGCAGATAAAACAAACGTCCTTAATCGCGCACCTATTGAAATCTTCGCTTCGTTCATAATCTGATCTCCTAATTTTGAAAGTTCCTGATATTCACACATTGCCAACTATATTAAAAGGCCGCATTTTGTCAAACAATTTGATTTCTTCAGCGATTGTATTTGTATATCATTTATGGAAATGATTCAGCAGGAAAGAATAAAACTCCTTAATGACGGGCAGCTCGGCAGCGGAAAATATGTGCTCTACTGGATACAGGCCGCACAGCGAGCCGAATACAACCACGCTCTGGAATACGCGGTTCGAACAGCTAATAAGCTGAAGAAACCCGTTCTCGTATTCTTCGGCATAACGGATAGCTGGCCCGAGGCAAATCAACGACATTACTATTTCATGCTGGAGGGATTGAAAGAAGTTCGAAAAGCTCTTGAAGCCAAAGGCATTCAAATGGTCATCCGGCGAGATTCTCCCGATTCCGGCGCGGCGGAACTGGCAAAGGATGCCGCCCTGGTGGTCGTCGACGCTGGGCAATTACGAATCCAGAAGAAATGGCGGGCGAACGTCGCCGGGCAAATCGATTGCCCACTGTATGAAGTAGAAACAAATCTGATTGTCCCCGTGGAAGAAGCCTCGTCGAAAGAGAATTTCTCCGCCGGCACATTCCGGCCAAGAATCACGAAGAAACTCGATTACTATCTGGTTCCGCTCAGGCAAAGTAAACCGAAGCTCGATTCGCTCGGCATGAAATTCGACACGTTCGATATCGGTGACATCGACAAGGCTCTTTCGAAACTTGATATAGACAGAAGCGTCGCAAGAGTCGACGGCTTTCACGGCGGTACGAAAGAGGCTAAACGCAGGCTGAGTAATTTTCTGAAAAATAAGCTGGATCGCTTCGCCGATATGCGGAACGACCCGACTGCCGATTACGTCTCGAATATGAGTCCCTATCTGCACTTCGGACAGATTTCGCCGCTGTATATTGCCCTGAAAGTCTCTAAGACTTCCAGTGCCGACAAAGATACATATCTCGAGGAACTCATAGTAAGAAGAGAGCTCAGCCATAATTTCGTATTTTATAACAGCCGCTACAATTCGTTTGCCTGCCTTGAGCCGTGGGCCAAGAGAACTTTGAATTTCCACCGCAGCGATAAAAGAGATTACGTGTATTCGCCCGAGCAGTTCGAAAAAGCACAAACGCACGACCCCTACTGGAACGCGGCACAAAAAGAGATGGTTCTGGCCGGAAAGATGCACGGCTATATGAGAATGTACTGGGGCAAAAAAATTCTTGAGTGGAGCAGGAACCCGCAGACCGGCTTCAAAATCGCGCTGCAGCTCAACAACAAATACGAGCTTGACGGCAGAGATCCGAATGCCTTTGCCGGCGTGGCCTGGTGCTTCGGAAAGCACGACAGGGCCTGGGGCGAAAGACCCGTTTTCGGTAAGATCCGTTATATGAATGCCGCGGGACTGAAAAGAAAATTCGATGCCGACGCTTACGTGAAAAAAATCGAGGCTCTGGAAAAAATATAGTAGAAGGTGACGCTATGCGAGTGGTAATAACAGGTGCGACAGGTTTTATAGGCAGGGCATTGTGCAAAGCTCTTCATAAAGATTATGAAGTAATTGCCCTGTCGCGTGACGCAAACAGAGCCGCCAAATCAGTCGGCGGCCGGGCTAAAATAATCGAATGGGATGGAAGAACGACCGGAAGCTGGTATAAGCAGGCAAACGGAGCGTTCGCTATCATCAATCTGGCGGGGGAAAATGTTGCTTCGGGCCGGTGGAACGAATCGAAAAAGGCCGGCATACTTCACAGCAGGCTGGATAGTTCCAGAGCGGTTCTCGAAGTGATAAAGCAAGCGGACAAAAAGCCGACCGTGGTAATTCTGGCTTCAGCTATCGGTTACTACGGCTCTCGCAAAAACGAAAAACTCGATGAAACCTCGACACTGGGCAAAGGATTTCTTGCAAACCTGTGCCGGCGAATTGAAAGTTATGCGGAAGAAATTGAGGGTCTGGGAGTTCGCTGCGTTGTCATTCGCACCGGGGTCGTTTTGGGCCGGGACGGAGGAGCCTTTGCAAAGCTCGTAAAACCGTTTCGATTTTATCTCGGCGGACACATCGGCAGCGGCAGGCAATGGTTTTCGTGGATACATCTTGACGATGAAGTCGCCGCTATAAAATTCCTGCTGGAAAACGAAAACCTTAAAGGCGTTTTCAATCTCACGGCACCCGAGCCGGTCACTATGAAAAAATTTTGCAAGATTCTGGGAAAGGTCCTGCACCGGCCGGCCCTGCTGAACGTCCCGGGCTTTGCCGCCCGATTGGCGTTCGGCGAAATGGCCGATGAGATGCTCCTGTCCGGGCAAAAGGTTCTGCCAAAACGATTATTGAACACAGGTTTTGATTTCCAGTATACTAATGTAGAACAAGCTCTAAATGATATTACAAGATGAAGGAGAAAATTATGAGCCTTGAAGAATATTTCGAAAACATTAAAGGCCTGGGTATCCTGGCGACAAGCGATTCGGACGGCAACGTCGATATCGCCGTTTATTCCCGGCCTTATATTATAGATGACAAAACCATCGCGCTGAGTATGCTGGAGAAGCTGAGCTACTCGAATATCCAGGCCAATCCCAAAGCCGCGTATATGTTCGCCGAGCAGGGCGAGGGATACGCCGGCAAAAGACTGCATCTGACCAAAACGGGCGAAGAGAAGGACCCGGAACGTATCAAAGAGATAAAACAACAGCATACAAAGACCCGCGAGCCCGACGAAAAAGTCCGGCACCTGATTTATTTCACTGTGGACAAGATTCGCCCCCTCGTTGGTGACAAGACTTGATAATTTTCGGTGGGGCAAGCCCCACCCTACAGCTACCCGTGAATGGTGTAAACCACACGACAGCTACACGGGTAGGGTGTGCACCGCAC
Source organism: uncultured Pirellulales bacterium (assembly GCA_964439135.1). Lineage (GTDB taxonomy): Bacteria > Planctomycetota > Phycisphaerae > Sedimentisphaerales > Anaerobacaceae > JAFGPJ01. The sequence goes on along the minus strand of CAYTNN010000032.1, from coordinate 12,958 downwards.
ACCATTTCGTGTCGAGGGCGCGAGCGCCCTCAAATCGCGGGCAGGATGCCCGCGACACAATAAGGAGAGCAGATGTATATAATACCGGCAATCGACCTGCGGGACGGAAAATGTGTAAGACTCATCCAGGGACAGTATGACCACCAGATAAACTACCGTGACAATCCCGTCGAACAGGCCCGCGAATTCAGCTCGGACGGAGCCAAGTGGCTTCATATCGTCGACCTGGACGGAGCCAAACTCGGCCGGCCGGTCAATACCGATACGATCTCAGCCATAGCGGCACTTGGAATCCTGAACATCGAGGTCGGGGGTGGACTGCGCGAAGAAGCCTCCATAAAACAACTGCTCGATATCGGCGTTAATAGAGTCATCATCGGCACGAAAGCCGTACAGGACTTCGAGTGGTTCAGCCAAATGGCGAAGAAGTTCAGCGGCAAAATCGTACTCGGCCTCGATGCCAAAGGCGCAAAGGTCGCCACCCACGGCTGGACGCAGGACAGCTCCCTGACCCTGCTGGAATTCGCCGCCGAGGCGGCGAAACTTCCCCTGGCGGCAATAATATACACCGACATAGCCAAAGACGGCATGATGTCAGGCCCGAACTTCGAGAGAACAAAAGCGCTCGTCGAGGCGGTCGATGTCCCCATAGTCGCTTCCGGCGGAGTAAACACAATAGAAGATATCAAAAAGTTAACCGAATTCAACCCCGAAGCAGCAATAATCGGCCGAAGCCTGTACGAAGGCACCCTCAAACTCACCGACGCAATCAAAGCGACGCAGCAATAAATGCACAATATTCGGTAGGTTTTGAGCACAACGACCGGCAGGTAAGAGAGGCCTTAAGCGCTCTGCTCGGGCGGTTCGAATTTGTAGCCGATTTCTCTGATTGTGTGAATGTATGTCGGGTTATGGGTGTCGGGTTCTATTTTATTTCTTAGTGTGGTGACGAAGCGGTCGATGCTGCGGGGGCCGACGTAGCAATCGTAGCCCCAGACGGTGTTTAGTATATCGTCGCGGGTGAGCGCCCGGCCGGGCTTCTTTACGAAAAGCTCCAACAGCTTGAACTCTTTCGGCGAGAGCTTGATTTCATCACCCTTGCATGTCAGCTTTCTGGCGGGAATGTCGAGACAAAAGTCACAAAATTCATAAACATCCTGCTCGGCTTGCTTGCTTCGTCTTAAGAACGCCGCGGCTCGGGCGAGAAGCTCCTTTATGCTGAAGGGCTTGGTGACATAATCATCAGCCCCGAGATTCAGGCCCAAGACGATGTCCGATTCCTCGCCCTTGGCTGTCAGCATGATGATGGGCATATCGAGATTTTCCTTGCGTATCAATCTGCACACTTCGTAGCCGTTTATCTTCGGCAGCATAATATCGAGAATAATCAGATCGGGCTTTTCGTTGAGCGCGGCATTCAGGCCTTCCTCGCCGTCGGCGGCTGTCACCACGCGGTAGCCCTTGAATTCGAAGTTGTCCTTCAGGCCCCGCAGCATCGTCGGGTCATCTTCAACTATCAGGATTGTTTCCATCTGGCTCAGGCGGTTTGAATTTATAACCGATTTCTATAATTCTATGAATGAACTTAGGATTGCCGGGATCTGGCTCTATTATGTCCTGCAAAGTACTGACGGCCTCGTCGATGTTCCGCAAAGTGACAAAATGCGAATGACCCCATACAGCACTTCGTATTTCGTCGCAAGTCAGGGTGCAACCGGCCCTTTTAAGGAACAGGCGGAGCATTTTGAGCTGGCCGGGGCTGAGCTTGACCGGCTGTCCGTTTCGCGTGAAAGTCTCCGTAACGATATCGAGCCGGCAGTCACCGAATTCATAGACATCCGGCTCGGCACCACCCCTTCGCCGCATAAAGGCCTCGGCCCGGGCCAGCAGCTCTTTTATACTGAACGGTTTTGTCACATAGTCGTCCGCGCCGAGATTCAGTCCCATCACAACGTCGGATTCCTGGTCCTTGGCAGTCAGCATGATTATCGGCATATCGAGATTCTTCCTGCGGATTTGACTGCATATTTCGTAGCCGTTGATCTTGGGCAGCATGATATCAAGAATGATAAGGTCGGGTTTTTCCTTAAGCGCTGCTTCGAGACCCTGCTCGCCGTCGCGGGCGCTCTTGACACGGTATCCCTTCAAATCGAAGTTGTCCTCCAGCCCGCGCAACATGGCCGGATTGTCTTCGATAATAAGTACGCTCTTCATTATAGTAATCCTTTTCGCCGGCGCTTAATTGCCGGCCGGTAATTTCACGGTAAAAGTACTTCCCTCGCCAGGTTTGCTGCTGACAGTAATCGAACCTTTGTGGGCATCTATGATAAATTTCGCAATACTCAGGCCCAGGCCGCAACCTTCGGCATGCCGTGCGAGGCTGCGATCAACCTGGTAAAACCTCTTGAATATCTTTTTGACAGACCGGCGAGACATACCTGTTCCATTATCTGAAACACAAAAACAAACCGAACCGTCTTCGGAAGAAACACTCAACTTAATCTGCTTGTCATCATAAGAATATTTGTACGAATTGTCCAGCAAGTTTACAAGCACCGTTACCATCGCATCGCGGTCAGCCTTCACATCAGGCAAATCGTCAGGGATATCCACCTCAAAGCTGCACTGGCCCTTACTGAATTTTGTTTTTACCGCCTCGGCGGCATCGCGGGCAATTGCTGCGGGACTCGTCCGGGCCATCGCAAATGCCTGTTTGTTTCGCTCCATCCTCGAAAAAGTGAGGAAATTATCAATCAATCCCGTAAGCCTTTCGTTCTCCTTTGAAACCAGCTCCAGATATTCCGTAACCTGCTGCTGGTCTCTGTAGCTGCCCTCCAGCAGCGTATCGACCAACACGCGCATCGACGCCAGGGGCGTCTTCAATTCGTGCGAAACCGTGGCAATGAAATCGTTTTTCAGCTTGTTTGTCTTTATTTGTTTTCCGACAACCCGCGCGGCCAGCAACCCGGCGGCAACCATCACGGCAATAGCAAGCAATCCCGCCCAGATGTATACCACTTTCTGTCTCTCGGCAGTTTTTTCAAAAATGTCAACATCGCCGAAATGAATTTCAACATGCCAGCCCGAAAAGAATTTTCCCAACGGGGCTTTAAGAAAACCGGTTTCTTCCGGATTCTCCAAACCCGAGACATACAGACCGGAGTTGTCCGTTATCCTGCACGAAACACCAAGCTCATCGATACCATCTTGACATAAATCAAAGTCAGAGCCAAGCGTCTGTGTTTTCTGCAGGAACAAATATGTCCTGTCGTCGAAGCTGTGATACATTCCATAAATATCTTCCGGCAATTCCAGCCTGCGAAAGTTATTTTCCGGCCAGGACTCCAGCAGAGCAACAAACGCAGGCTGTTCAGACACCGCTGCGCGTGCCTGGGCCTGTCTGGTCTGATATGACTCTAATACCAACGATATTTGCTGCCTGAGCTGTTCCGCAAAATCCCACTCGACATCTTTAATCCTGTCCAGGGTGATACTAAGTAACGATACCAATTGGAGCGCATCATCTGCAAGCAAAGGCTCCGATACTTCCGAGCCGCCGTACCGGTCAAGGAAAGCAGCAGCCAGTTCTTCGCTTGAAAGCAGCTCTTTTGCTTTTAGAACCTGAGATTGCAGCTCTTCAGACCATTCGCTTTTTTCTATCATTTCAAGCGCTTTGCGGAGCAGGAAGATACGCGTCGCCGACGGCATAAGCAGGAAATCCGAACCGCTGCCGGCAGTGTAATTGACAGCCGAACCAATCAACTCCTGCAAGTCAGACCGGCCCAGACCATCTTTGGTTTCGGCCTTCAGCTCCACAAGCAGGACTCTCGCCCGCGTAATTAATGACGCGGAAGCCGAGCTTATTTTCTCGGTTGCCTGACCGTAAGCTATATCGCGGCACAAAACAGTTGCTTTTTCAATTTCTCCCAACTTTTTCAAACAGCGGATCCTGCCCATCAAAGCAGAGAATCGCACGTAGTCGTCAACATTAGATTCAACGATATGTCCATACAACTCCATCGACCACGTAAAATCCTTTTCAATAAATTCCGCAGCCCACGCTTTGTTGAATTCCTCCGGCAGCTCACTCGGGTAGTCGGTGCCTCCGGCAACCGGATAAACCAGCGTGCCGTTGCTGTCATAAATAACAACAGCATCACAGATGCGCAGGCCATCCGCGCCACGGTCTCTTCCTGTAAGCAGGTCGAACATCTCAACGCCCTGACACTCCACGGCTTTTTGCCGGACCGAATTTATTCGGCCCGACCAGAGATCATCGACCTTTTTGCTCAGCGTATCCAAACGCAGTTGATAAACGTCAGTCAGTTTTTGTCTGACCGCCAGACGATCATTCTTGACTGCCTGATTCATGAACCACAGCAGACAAACGGTGGGCAGTATCACCGCTATCGCAAGCAGCAATACCACCCACCATAACTGATCGTTTCCTGCCGAAATTTTACCTTTGGTTTTCACTTGCTGCTTTTATTTGCCTTCGTTATAAAGCGCTGCAATCTGGCCCTCACTAAGCGCATAATTGTAAACGCGAACGTCATCGATCAATCCGTTCCAGAAACGTCCTGTCATTTCCGCATTTTCACCAATAAAAACCGGCTGATCATTTGTGGCTATCGCTCCCGACGCCGGCTGTGAGACGTCCACAATACTGTCGATGTATATATACATTTTTTCGCTGTCGTATACACCGGCGACGTGGTGCCATTTTCCATCATTGACGGCCTTATTTCCATACATACCTCCGTACGGATTACCGTCCGGAACCTTCAATCCCGTGCAGGCAAATTCAAGAGCGTTTGTATCCTGGTTGCGCTGCAATCTCCAGGCGCTATCGCCTTTTGCCACGATCGTCTGCCATTCTTTATCGAACTGGTTAACCTTTATCCACGCTGCAACAGTTACTTCCCCGGTGAAATCGAAGTTCGATTCGTTCGCTAAGTGGATATAGTCGCCTTTGCCGTCAAACAGCAGTGCCCCGTTTATTTTACCGCCGGAACTTTGCCATCTCGGCATACCGCTCAGAATCTTGCCGAGATTGCCGTTTCCGGAAGAATCTTTGACATCCCTGCCGCTCGTCTCGTCAAGCTTCCACCATCCGACCAAACCGGCCAGCTCGGCTGTCCCGAAGACACTTGGCGTCTCCCATGCATTATCATCTTTTCCTCGCCAGGTCAATTTGCTGTCGCGGTCGCCGCCGTCGTCGTCATCGTTTACGTGAACGTCCAGGCCTATCTTTTTGCCCGCAGAAGGTTCTACTCCCAGGGTCGACCACGGAAACTTGATCTCCGTACGATACCCGTTTTCTGTTGTCACCATGGCAAACTCGATACCATACAGCTTGCCGTGCTCAAAACGATCCATTGCAGGGCTGTTTTTGTCCCAGTCGAAGTGATACTGAGCGTCATTATCGTCGTAGCTGTCCGACTTGCTGTTGTCGGCATCGATAAAAACCTCGACACAATCATCCAGGTACCACACATCTGAACCCGAGTCGTTTTTAAGGCTGTCATCAGTCACATCAACCAGCAGGTAGAGATTCTTTTCGTCCCACATTGCCTTGTAAGAAGCCGAAAGGTCCTCGTCGTTCGAAGGGGGTAAATATATCACGTTGCCGATCTTGTTCTCGCGGGACTCTGACCAGAGATCATCGGCCTTTCCGTCGATTACAACCGAGCCGGTTGCCTTCCTGATAGTGGCTGGAATTCCGGCCTGCCTTTTCTCGGCCCTGGTGCGCTCCTTGGCCTCCGATACGACCTGAGACAGTTGCATGACGGGTCCGAACATTTGGTTCAGGGGGGGCAGCTCGCTTATCTCGGCACGCACATTCAAGTTGTTCTGCTCTTCGTACGTACGCAACTGGATGGTGGTTTTGTCACAGCTATCCGCCAACTGATTGAATAGTCCACTCACATTGCTTTGAGAATCGTCCGGAAGGCCCATAAGGAACAAAGCTCCGCCGGCCCGTATCGCACCGCCGACGTTAATCATCGCCAGTTTGCTCGCTCCCGGTGATAATTTATTGAAAGCGTCTTTCAATTGCCCGCTGGAAGCGACGGATTTGCGAGTCCCGAGCGCCGAGGCCGAAGCCTCGATGACACCCGGATTCAACGACAGGACCGTCGTCTTATTCTCCTGGTTCGTATAACAGTGGATCTTGAGCTGGTTGACAAGTTCAAACTGGTATCTTCCGATATTCGCGTCGGAGTCATCTCCGGACTGGCTCGCTATCAGATTAGTCGCCGTCAGCAATCCGGTCATGATCTGACGAGTCTGGCGTGGATTCTCACTCGTCAGTACGAGTCCCACAGAACCCACTATCGGAGGTATTCCGGGAAGAATCTTGCCGGAGGAAACGGCGGATGGTAAGACAAACAAGGTAACCTGATCGATATTGGCGAAGATGTCACCGCCAATCTCAAGGCCCGTCATTTTCCGTATCTGCTCATTTATAGCCTGGGCCCGGGCACTTTCAGCTCCGCCCGGAGCGACGCTTAGAAGCGCAACGGCGCCGGAGGGAACAACATCGAAGGCGGCTTTACTGAGCTTCGGAGTGTGGAACATATTGTATGCAAGACTGTTGTAACCCTCCTTGAAACCTACATTTGTTTCGAGTGCCATTCCGTTTTCCTGAATGGAAAAAGAGGCAATCAAATCGTCGATATTTTTGAAATCGGCAATACCATCAGCGGCACGCATCTGTTCGGGCAGCTCTCCATCAGGAAACGTTTCTTTGAGAGCCGTGTACAACTGATCGAAGTTCGCCCAAACAGTCAAGGCATTTTCCTGGCGGTCTTTCTTGTTAACCTTGGAAAATGATTTATTGCTCGAAGCAAGTGTCGGATTGTGGGCGACACCCTTGTATTGTTTCACGGACCATGTCAATTGCCCGTCCGTGTACGCCAGCGGGCTGGCCAGTATAACTACATTATCATCGTATGCAGCACCTCCTCCGTCAGGAAACTCCACACATTGCATGCCTTCTATGGCTTCGATTGGTTTACCCAACAAAACGAGCGCTCCCATGACCAATCCCCTCAGGGCATCACTCTTTCCGGGAAACAGCACTACGATAGCCGGCGGATTATTCTGGGCAATACCGGTAATGCCTATTCCCATACCGCGTATCTTCTTGAATTCGGCCATCATATTCGGATTCAAAAAGCCCGCCACAATGTTCCCGTGTGACACGCCGCCTCGAGGTGCGCCGCCGATAGCTGCAAGCGGATTTTCAAGGGGAGTACCCTCAAGCATGTTGAGAATGGTTTCAATTTGCTTGCCGGGGCTGCCAATTTCTATGTAAGCCAGGGTCTCTGGCGGCATCAGAGCCGCCGGGTCGGCATTGCTCAGCCCCTGCAGCAGGGGTTTGACCTTGCTGATGATCTTGGTCTGGTCGCTATAGTCGGCAACCAGTCCTTCAAAAACCAGCTTGGCCTGCTGTTCCTGCTGCTTTTTAAGATAACACATCCCCTGCCGATACATGGCCTGAGCGACATGAGACCTTTGCGCCGAGCTGTCTTCGATGACTTGCGCATAGATCCTGATCGCCGCATCGAGATCGCCGTCGACCTCCTCGGCGTAGAGGCCTTCCTGCAGCAGCTCACTTGCTGATTTGGCCAGAGCGGCTGAGGCGGTCAGAGCAACAACCAACAACAAAATGATTTTAATGCTCTTGTACCTTTCCATAATCATGTTCCTTTCAAATAGATTAACAAAAAAACAATCACTTTTACAGGAACAATTATGCCGTCTAAATGTTACCGTTCTGTTACGATTTTGTACTTTTTTTATTTTTTTTTATGACGTACTGCAAACATTCAAAATCCGAAAGGATGCGCCACTCAGGCCCGATAATACGGCATTTCAAGCCACAGAGCCTTATTTGTGAGAAAACCACGCTTTAAGCTTAAGCTTGATTTTTTTATCTACGATATTTAGAATATCTCGTTTGCTCGATTTGCGTTTAGTGAAGTACGTCTCGAGCAAAAGAACTGACTACTTTTGAATGATAAACGATAAGAGAATCAATGCGCAAATCGTTCAAATATTTCATCGTCGTCATCAGCGCGACAGCCATCGTTGTTGCGATAGTCTTACTAATCACGTCTCACGAACGCCCGCTCCGGGCGGAAGATATCTTAGCACTTTATCAGGAAAATGCCGAATACGGCAGGCTGTCGATTGGCTACCCGCTGGATGAAACGCTTTTTCCCCCGGAAATCGCGGCCCCCACGTTTCGCTGGAATGACAATTCCGGCTCCAACATGTGGCTTGTAAGTATCAGCTTCCAGGACAAAGAAGGTGGCATGAATGTCCTGGCGAGCGAATCCAGGTGGACCCCCGAGCAGGAGCAATGGCAGAATATAAAGAAGCGGTCCCGGGAGAAGGATGCCCGGGTGACTATTTTGGGTGTCAATCGGCAGTCACCGGCGAAAATCGCCTCGGCCGGCCGCATCAAAATCAGAACATCCAAAGACCCGGTCGGCGCGCCATTATTCTACCGGGAAGTGAACCTTCCCTTTGTCGACGCCGTCAAGGACCCCTCGCTCATTCGATGGCGTTTCGGTGACATCTCCTCGCCAGAGCAGCCTCCAATCGTCCTGGAGAATATGCCGGTCTGCGGAAATTGTCACTCTTTTTCCGAACGCGGCGAGATCCTCGCGATGGACGTGGATTATGCAAACAGCAAGGGTTCGTACGTCATCACGCGCACCGCAGAAGAAATGATCCTCGCGACGAGCGATATCATCACGTGGAACGACTACCGGAAAGAGGATGGGGAACAAACCTTCGGCCTGCTCTCTCAGGTCTCCCCGGACGGCAGGTTTGTGGTCAGCACGGTCAAGGACAAGTCCGTCTTCGTTCCAATGCCGCCTCTTGCATTCTCTCAGCTTTTCTTCCCCGTCAAAGGCATACTTTGCACATACAACAGACAGGCCCGTACATTTGAGTCACTACCCGGCGCCGATGACCCGCAATATGTCCAGAGCAATCCGGCGTGGAGCCCCGACGGTAAGTATATCGTTTTTGCCAGAGCCAAAGCGTATAACCTCAAGGATACCGAAGGCAAAGGCAAAGTGCTTCTAACACGGGAAGAGTGCAGGGAATTCACCGAGGACGGTAAGCCATTTTTGTTCGACTTGTACAGAATTCCGTTCAATGAAGGAAAAGGCGGCAAACCGGAACCAATCGAGGGAGCTTCAAATAACAGCATGAGCAACTTCTTCGCGAAATACTCGCCCGACGGCAAATGGATCGTATTCTGCAAAGCCAAAAGCTATATGCTGCTTCAGCCGGACAGCGAGCTTTACATCATACCGGCCGAGGGCGGCAAGCCCAGAAGACTGCGCGCCAATACAAACCGGATGAACTCATGGCACAGCTTCTCGCCCAACGGCAAGTGGCTCGTGTTTTCATCAAAAGCCTATTCGGATTATACGCAGCTCTGCCTGACCCATATTGACCAGCAGGGAAACAGTAGCCCCGCCGTCCTGCTGGAACACTTTACCGCCCCGGACAGAGCTGCGAACATCCCCGAGTTTGTCGATGCCGGACCTGGTGCAATTCAGAAAATCAGCGAAGAATTCCTGAACGATTATTCTTTCGTAAGAGCCGGCAACGAGTTTTTCAAAGCCGGCGATACGGATAACGCAATTCAGGAATACAGCCGCGCGCTGGAACTGAATCCCAACAATGCCGAAGCCCACCTTAGACTTGGCTTTCTCATGTACAACGCCAGGAAAATGTATAAGGAGGGGATGGAACATTATAATCAAGCTTTAAAAGCCAACCCGAGCGATCCCCGTATACACCACGATTTGGGTATGGCCCTGCTGCACCAGAGGCAATTTGACCAGGCGATTAAACATCTCTCGGAAGCTTTGCGGGGTATGCCCAACGGCCTCGACAAACAGTACAATCCCGTCGGCATGCACTTCAGCCTTGCTCTGGCGTTTTCTTACGCTGGAAGATCTGATGAAGCGATTACTCACTTTTCCGAGGTTATACGCCTCAATCCGAAAAACGCCCCAGCCCACTACAGGCTGGCGATGGCGATGGCCGGTCAGCGAGACCTCGCCGGGAGCCTCAAGCATTACGCAGTGGCAGTACAACTAAAGCCGGAAATCGATACCTCGCCGAGACTGCACGACCTTCTGGGAATTAACTATGCCAGGGCGGGACGCTTCCAGGAAGCCATCCAGTCCGCCCGGAAAGCAGCCGATTTGGCTCGTGCCGCGGGACAGGAAACGCTTGCACAGCAAATCGAGCAGCGAATTGAACTCTACAGGCAAAATAAGCCTTTAGAAAATTCCCCAATGAGAGACGACAATGAATAACCTTATTTCAACCGGCAGAATCTTTTCGACCGGCGCCGGAATTTTCTTGATTTTTCCGCCCATGATGTTTATAATATAGCGGCTATAAGTTAGAAACTTCGAATGGAGCAAGGGGCATTAACAAGACATGACAGCAAACTTAGACACACGTAGCGTTGAGTCGCCTGAGGCGAGCGAAATCTTCATTTCAAGCATACCTCAGGAAAATGTGCCGCTTCGGGACCAGGCCCGGGAGATCTTTGCCGGAATCAGCGACGTTCTCCGCTCAAAAGGTGCTTCTATCCTTCAGGAGCGGATTTTTTCCACCCAGGCCGCGGCGGAGACTCTTCGCAAGGCACGTGCCGAGGTTTACGGCGATCTCGACGATGGAGTCACTCCGACTTTTCTGGTGGCCGCAGAAGGTTCATCCGGACCTATTGCCGGCGTCCAGGTTCACGCCGTCAGCGGCGGCGGCAGCAAGCCGGAAGTAGTACAACTGGACGAAAATCCCTGCGGACGAATCTTCCGCTCGCCCCACTGCAGCTATCTGACACTTTCGTACATATCCGACCAGCAGGACCAGCAGGCTCCCGCACAAGCACGCATCATGATGCAGAAAGGCGACTCTATACTCAAAAAGTACGGCGTCGATTTCCTGTCGGTGCCCCGGACCTGGATGTGGCTAAAGGACATCCTGTCATGGTACGACGACTTTAATCACGTCCGGACGAAGTTCTTCACCGAGTGGGGCCTGGTCGGAGCCGGGACCCGCCAGTCAATGCCCGCCAGCACCGGTATCGGACTCGGCCCGGCCAGCGGAGGCCACTGTGCGATGGATCTGACCGCAGTCCTGGAACCTTCGGACTCGATCCGGTTCCTTCAGGCAGCAGGAAAACAGCAGTGTGCCATGGAATACGGCTCAGCCTTCTCGCGAGCTTCGAAGGCAATCACGCCGGCAGGCCATACGGTATTCATCTCCGGAACCGCCTCGATTGATACCGACGGCCAAACCACGCATATCGGCGACGCTGCGGGCCAGATCAAAACGACCATCGAGAACGTCCGCGCCGTGCTCGGTGATATGAACTGCGGCGACGAGGACGTTGTGCATGTAATCGCCTATTGCAAAACAACCGAGGTCGAAAAGGTTTTCAACGCTTACAAGGACACTCTCGCCTGGCCCTGGATAACGGTCATATGCGACATCTGCCGAGCCGACCTGCTATTCGAAATCGAAGCCACCGCAATGCCCCGGTAGGGGTAACCTTATATGGCCGCCCTGGCCTTAGCAAACCGCTAATGGACTGTCATTCCGCACTTGGCGCTGTCCGCTGTCCGTAAGGACTCCATAGGAGAACACTGAACGCTAATAAATTGGCTTTGTTTGGCTTTGTTTTTCGCCGCCCCAAACCGCCGCTTTTTCTTCATAATCACCTTTCAAATAGATACTTACGCTCATTCTGCCCACTCGAAAATTGGGTTTGTTTTTTCAAATTGGGCTCTGTCATTTGGCTCCTATGCCTTATGTTTCGGATTTAGAGCTTAGTGCTTCGGATTTCCGGGCAAAGCCCGGCTTTGGTTTTGTTTTTTCAACTTAACAACGAATTCAAACCGCAGATGAACGCAGATTAACGCCGAAACAATCGTCAATCGTCAATAATCAATGATAAAGCCTTTTTGTTTGTTTTCTTCATTTTTCATTCAAATCACGATATACTAAATACGACAAACGAATACGTTATTTATTCTACGAACGGCAATTGAAAAAAGCGGGCTTTTTTTCAAAAAATCTCCATAACACGGCACTCTTTGTCCTGCCGTAGAGGACACAGAAGATACATGGCAATAATCAATAGTAAATCGTAAATAGTCAATGGCAAGGTCTCCGTGATACGGCGTCCTTTATTCGTGGTGCGTACTCCGTAAGGAATCCCAAGGACTACGTATGGCGTACGGCGTAGGGACATCCAGATAGGTAGGGTGGAGGCTTGCCCCATCAAAAGGCTCAGTCGAAGGAGAACGCAGAGAAAGCTAACAATTAATCATTCATCAATAATCAATAATCATTTACTTTGGCCGCTGATAAACGCAGATTAACGCAAAAAAAAACAAATCGTAAATCGCAAAACGTAAATCATAAATGGCAAAGTCTCCTGTGTCCTCTATTCTGTCGTTCTCATTTGATCGTAATCAGAAACGAACTTCATACATATCATTCATTCTCATCGAATCCGGCAGGACTTAACACAAAGCGGATAACGTTGGAGTTCGGCGGCGAGCATTGCGAGTCCGCTGGAGTGACTGGATAGGCACTCTCATCGTATTAGTCGCTTTTTCAATTCCTTGTGTACATTCACCAAGTAAGAAGGCATGCATGTAGATATTGTTGTCATTCTTTGGTAAGTTTCGTCGTAAATGTCGAACTCTTTCTTGCATTGATCTCTCACTTCCACGTTGTCAGCGGAGTTGTCATACATCCACATAATGTTGTAGAAACACTCTGCTAAGCGCTTCAGAAAGTTGTCTCTAAACTTCTGGGCTGATCTGCTTCCTGCGAGAATAGTCACAGACCCGAATGGCACTGCCGTGCATTTTTAGCCTTCTACGCGCAGACTTTCATACGGAAC
>CAYTNN010000031.1:0-29127 GCA_964439135.1 uncultured Pirellulales bacterium | reverse complement strand
GGTTCTGGCTACGGTAATAGCCGACACAGCCGAATGTCGTCAAAAAACATTCTGCCCGAACCACCAGCCGGCGGATTGTTCTCATAACCGAAACAAATAGCAATAGAATTGATATTAGTAAGATCCACGCCTGTGAAAGCCTGCAGATCGATAGCCCATCCCGTCCAGGTATCTATCTTTGTTGCGTTGGGATTATCATGATAGACTGGCGTACTGTCATTGATAACAACACTCATAGGCGCAGGAGCGTTAACCTTATCACCGCAAAACCACAGGAACAATCCTCCAGCACTTTCTTCGGTCCAATCCTGCGGCGGGCTCAGCGACCGTTCAGCCTTCGAGAACTTGAAGAAAGTGTTGTAAGAATACGGCATCGACTGCATATCACCGTGAACGATGATTCGCTCGGCGTAAGGAGGATAAGAATGGCCAATGACAGAGCCGTTTGTTGCCGGGTTGTCGTATCCGTCAAACCACTTGTCAAATATCCTGTTGCTCTCGGGATCATTGGGATCAAGGTTATTGTAGGACTCAAAATCGTCAATGATAACACAACCGATTGCTGCCGGACTCCCTATGTCATCTGCCAGCCAGTTTTCGACGAACTCTTTCAAATCGATAAAGTCAACAATGCCATCGTTGGTAAGGTCAGCTCCGCGGCACCAGAAGAAATTGCTGTCGTCTGACAGCCATCGCTCGGCAAAAACTGCAAAATCCACAAAGTCCACTTTACTATCGCCGTTAAAGTCTCCTATAAGGAATTGCGAAGCCAATTTAGGATAATCCATCCCATCACAGATGCTCCAGAAATCCTCGGTCCCATTAACGCTCTCAGCCACAAAATCCCAACCGGCATCCAAAAACGTACTTTCCGTCTGCATTTCGGCTGTGATCTTACCGTTGCTATCATAGCAGCCTATTCCCTGGTCTTGACGTCCACACATGTTGCTTCGGCCGCTGGTCTGAATATCCCATAGCGAAGTGCTCACTAAGCCCTCGGAGTTTGATCCTACCAGACCACCGACGTACGTCGTTCCCGTTACGCCGCCCGTTGAATAGCAGTAAGCGATTCTTCCCGGCCAATTGTTGGTACCTGCCAGCCCCCCCGCGTTCCGATCTCCCGCAACAGTACCGCTGGCGTAGCAGTTGCTGATTGTCCCACCATTGTTGCCCCCCACAAGGCCTCCTACGCTGTATTCCCCCGAGGCATCGCCTCTTGAGCAGGAGTTGGCGATTGAGCCACTGTTATCTCCCACCAGACCGCCGACATCCCTATCTCCCAGAACGGCGCCCGCGGCAAAGCAGTTTGTCACCGTGCCCGAATTTGCTCCTATGAGCCCGCCGACGTCATTTTCATCTGCCGAGATCATGCCCGTTGCAGAGGAGTTGGTGATCGTCCCTCCACTATTTCTTCCTATCAGTCCGCCCACTTCCTCATTTCCTGAGACGCTGCCGCCCTCGACACGACAGCTCGTGATCCTTCCGTCCCGGGCAAAGCCAATCAGTCCGCCGACCGATTCTTTCCCGGAAATCCTGTTGCCCTTCGCATAGCAGTTGGTGAAAACACCTTCATAGGCGTAGCCAACAAGCGAGCCCACATACGTGTCCGCAGCGACACGCGGGTTAACAAGTCCCAGATTCCTGATCTCAGCGCTGGGGCCTTTGAGATACCCGAAAAGTCCCGCGTTGCTCTTGTTTGCAGAACTGTACCTGAAGTTCGTGATTTCTTTCCCGTTGCCGTCAAAGACGCCACGGAAGGCACTGTCGCTACTGCTCCCAATAATCTTGAAACTGATTCCCGTGTACGCGCCGAGATCGATATCGGCCATCAGCTTGAAATGTTTGTCCCAGTCCTCACTATTCGCTCCGATTTCGTTCATCTGCTCTGCTGTATAAATGAGGTAAGGATCGCCAGGCCGGCCCGTGCCGCCGCCATAGTCTGAGTCTGCCTTGGCCGGCAGGCACAATAAGCAGACCGCCAACGATAGAAGGCAGGCCATTGTTGACGTGTCGCTTCGCCCCTGATGGCATGGAAAGCCGGCAGGTTGCCTTGAACGACACGTATTCCACTCACCTCGAACAAAATGCGCGCACTGCGGCGCGGAGCTTGAATGACGTGCATTGTCTGGGTTGCGAGCAAGCATCAGTAATCCTTGAATCCCCTCATCCAATGGGGCCAGTATTCGGGCAGGGCGCCGCCAGCCTTTGTCCAGGGGCCTGCTGTGTCAGATTCCTCGTCCCATTTCAGCGTCCATAGTTCTTTCAATCCGATTCTCCTGAATGACCAATCCAGAAACAAACCATTGATGTACCCGTTGTGCCGGTTTATGACGAAGGTTTGGAACCCATCCCCCTCCCGTCGCGGTGGTGGTTCGGTATTGTCATGCCTGCCGTTCTCCTCTGGAGAATCGAGAATGACGGGGATATTGTCCCGCGCCTTGACAGAATAAGTCTCCAAGCCCCTGAACGAAAATGGTGGTGTCATAAATGACGTATTGTTGAAGCCATAGCTGCAGCGAAACCGCGGCAGAGGGCTCGTAATTTCCCAGGCTTCAAAGGTCGAGCCACCTTTGCTCCTGATTTCCCACGACGCGCCGCCGAGGCCGCGCCCCCTGCCATAGCCCGATGCAGGCCATTTGCTGACTCTGACAGCTGCGGGGCAAAGGGCAATGCCCTTGGTGACTATGCTCTGGAAGACGGGAGGCCTATTAGGGTCACCATCAGGCAACCACGCGCCCCGGAAGAACCACTGCGCATTGCTGGTGCTTGCCACCGGGAGCCGTCCCTCGTGTTCCTCGGTGTACAGAGCCAGCACCATCCCCCATTGCTTGAGGTTTGCCCGACACATTATCGCCCGGGCCTGTCTTCTCACCTTTTGGAGCGCCGGAACCAAGATCCCGATCAACAACGCGAGGATGGCAATGACCACCAAAAGCTCTATTAGCGTAAAACCCTTCTCTTTACGCATGATAGTGTACCTTTTCGTTAGCTGTCATCAGTAGTCCTTTAATCCTCTCATCCAATGCGGCCAGTAATCGGGCTGGACGCCGCCGGCTTTGGTCCAGCTTCCGGCTGTGTCAGATTCCTCGTCCCATTTTAGCGTCCATAGTTCTTTCAGTCCGATTTTCCTAACTGACCAATCCAGGAACAGACCATTGATGTACCCGTTGTGCCGGTTTATGCAGAAGTTCTGGAATCCTGACCCCTCCCGTCGCGGCGGTGGTTCTGTATTATCATGCCTGCCGCTTTCCCTTGGGGAATCGAGTATCACGGGTATATTGGCCTGCCCCTTAGTAGAATACGTTTCCACGTGTTTGAAACCGCGCATCGTAAAAATGCGTTGTGTGCCATTGAAACCGTAGCTGCAACGAAACGAAGGACGAGGACTCCAAATTTGCCATGCTTCAAAGGTTGAGCCATTTGAGGATCTTATTTCGTACGACATGCCGGGCCCATAGGCGGCGGAACGGCCCGATGGTCCATACCTGGTATCAACTCTGACGGCCTCGGGGCAGCAGGCGATGCCCTTCGTGTCGAAATGGTGTAAGACGGGGGGCTTATTGGGATCTCCATCGGGCAACCAAGATCCTCGGAAAAACCAGAAAATCCTTCCGGAATATGCCATTGGGAGCCGCCCCTCATTTTCGTCGGTGTAGAGCGCCAATATAGTTCCCCACTGCTTGAGGTTTGACCGACAAATAACCGCTCTGCCCTGCTTTTTTACCTTTTGGAGGGCGGGCATCAGGATCGCCATCAACATCGCTATGATGGCGATCACCACCAAAAGCTCGATTAATGTAAAAGCTTTTACTTTCTGCATTTTTCGTGACCAATTCAGGATGCTCTTCGTGATTGAATGTTTACCTCTATTAATAAGTTCAATGAAATGGCCAAACTTGACGTTATTTCTTGCTTTTTTTGTGTTTTTTACTGATTTTTGTTAAATTTAGCTGAAATCTGCATCAGAACGCTTTTCGTTTGCTTATGACAATTTTATGTACTGGCTGCCTCAATGGCCGGCATCCAACGGCAGATATGCCCGTTTTTTCTCGCTAAAATCAGATAGTCCGGCTATATTATTACGATGAGAATTATTGCCGGCACAAAAAAAGGAATGGCGTTGCTCAGCCCCAGGACGCAGAGTTCCCGGCCGATTACCGACCGGGTCAAGGAGTCGCTATTCAGCGTCCTTTACAAGTACGATTTGCCGGAAGGCGCAAGAGTTGCGGATTTGTTTAGCGGCGTCGGTTCAATGGGGCTGGAGTCGCTGAGCAGGGGGGCGGAGTTTGTAACGTTCGTCGAAAAGGACCCGAAGGTTATAGCGGTACTTAAACAGAATATTGAAAAAGCCGGCTTTGTTGAAGAATCGACGGTCCTGAGAACTAATGCCTTCAAGGCCGGCGCTCCTGTCGGCGACGGTTCAGAGAAGTACGATCTTGTTTTTGTTGACCCGCCTTATGCTACGTCAATGAATGTCCAGCCCGATTCGCCTTTGGGCGGTTTACTCGAATTGTTGGGCGAGCAGGTGACTGCCGACGGAATTGTCATTGTCAGGACCAGCGGAGATGTGACTCTTTTGGAAGAATACGGACAGTTTAAAATCGTAGAGCGGCGCAAATGGGGCACGATGGCTGTGAGTATATTGACGAAAAAAGAATGTGAAAGTGCTTAGCTTTCAATATTTAGCCGGCGGTTTCACCGTCGGTTTACGCCAGATGATATACACAATACGAGACGAAGCAAATGACGAACAGACAAGCGGCGATCAAAGTCATAAAGCGTTTGCAGCGAAGCGGATTTCAGGCCCTGCTGGCCGGCGGCTGCGTGCGCGACATGCTGCTCAAGCGACGCGCCAAGGACCATGATGTTGCCACGGATGCGCAGCCTCAGGATGTGATAAGATTATTCAAGCGCACATTGAAGGTCGGAGCAAAGTTCGGCGTAGTAATCGTCCTGATCGAAGGCCAGCAGGTGGAAGTTGCCACGTTCAGAACCGAGACAGGCTATGCCGACGGCAGGCACCCCGGCTCGGTCGAGTTTACTACCGCCGCGGAAGATGCCGGCCGGCGTGACTTTACCATCAACGGCATGTTTTACGATCCCCTTGAAAAACAGGTAATCGATTATGTCGATGGACAGGCCGACCTCAAGAGCCGGATCGTGCGAACCATCGGTAAACCCGCTGAGCGGTTCGGCGAAGATTACCTGCGAATGCTGCGGGCGGTGCGGTTTTCCACTCAGCTTGGCTTTGAAATAGAATCGTCAACATGGGCGGCCGTTTGCCGCAATGCAGAAAAAATAGCTAAAATAAGCGGCGAACGCATAGCGATGGAATTGGAAGGCATCCTCGTTCATCCGAATCGTGCCGCCGGGGCGTCGATGCTGATAGGAAGCGGTTTGGCGAAGGAGATTTTCCCCGGTTTTGCGGGCGAGCAGGCGAAATCGGCGATTGGCGTTTTAGGCCTACTGCGAAAGAAAGTTGATTTTGCCCTGGCGCTGGCCTGTTTTTTTGCCGGCTGTGAGACGGACTTTGCCGTCCGAAGCTGCCGGATTCTGAAGCTAAGCAGAAACCGAAACAAACATATAAAGTTCCTGTTGGCAAACAGGGGCAAGCTGCTTGATGAGAGGATGTCTTTAGCAGAATTGAAGAAGATTCTCGCCCAGCCGTATTTCTGGGACCTGTACGAACTGCAGCGGGCCATTCAAAAAGCCAAAGGCGACGGCAGAAAAAGCGTTGCTGCGCTAATCGCCTTGCGTAAGAGAATAAATGCTCTTGGTGACGTCGAGCTGCAACCGGAGCCGCTGCTCAACGGCCATGACTTAATTCGATTAGGTGCTGTGCCGGGTCCGGCCCTGGGACAATTAGCCGAGGAAATGTATATTGCTCAGCTCGAAGGCACATTGCACACAGCCGAGCAAGCCGGGCAATGGGCGAAGAAGTGGCTGCAAAAGCACAAGGCGATAGAAAGATGACGCAATCCTTTACGCTCCTAATCAAACCGTCCGGATCGGATTGCAATATTGATTGCAGATATTGTTTTTATAAGGACAGACCATCCGAGTTCGGCCACGGCAAACAGCGAATGAGCGATGAGGTGCTGAAGAAACTTGTCGGAGATTATATGCGGTTGGTCTTTCCGGTTTCGGGTTTTGCCTGGCAGGGGGGCGAGCCTACGCTGATGGGCGTGGATTTTTTCAGAAGGGTGGTGGAGTTACAGAAAAAATACGGCAATGCAGGCCAGCAGGTTAGCAATACCCTTCAGACCAACGGAGTTCTGCTGGACGATGAATGGTGCCGGTTCTTTAGCAGCAATAAGTTTCTGCTCGGCATCAGCATCGACGGGCCAAAAGAATTTCACGACCGGTACCGCCTTGACCATTCCGGCAAAGGAACGTTTGACAGGGTAATCAGAGGAATCAAAACTTGCCGGAAACATCAGGTCCAATTCAGTGCTCTTGTTCTGCTGAACAATAATAACGTGGAGCACGCCCAGAAGCTGTTTGAGTTCTGTATCGAAAACGAGCTGACTTACCTGCAATTCATTCCCTGTGTCGAAACGGACCCGGCGACGGGCGGGCCGGCGGAGTTTTCGATCACGCCCCAGCAGTACGGCGATTTTCTGTGCAGACTTTTCGACCTCTGGTACGATTACGGCCCCGAAAAGCTGAACATTCGCGAATTCGATTCGTTGATTACCTACTATGTAATGGGCAGGCATACGATCTGCACATACAGCAAACAATGTGCCGGCTTCGTCGTTATCGAGCATACGGGTGACGCCTTCTGTTGTGAGTTCTTCGTCGAGCCGCAATGGCGATTGGGCAACATTCTTGAAACACCGTTGGAAAAACTCGCCGGCGACAGCAAAAAGCGAATCTTTGCCCGCAACAAGGAAAGGCTATGTAACAAATGTCTCGTATGCAGACATCTCGATATCTGCCGCGGCGGTTGTCTGAAAGACAGAGACCGCTTCAATGAGCAGGGCGGCGAACGGGAAAGCTATTTCTGCGAAAGCTACAGGCAGTTCTTCGATTATGCGGTTCCGAGGTTCATGCAGATCGCAGCCGGCATAAAAAACGGTTCGGTAGGCAGGCACACCCGTTCGGCCGACAAGATAAGGCTGCGCATCGAGAAGTAGCAGGGAAAACAACTGATCGTGAGAAAAGTCTGGCATAATCGGTGCGTTCCTGCTATCATTTTGCAATAAAATTGAGGAGAAATTATGAGTTTGTTAAATTACACGCGTCGAGACTTTCTCAACGCGATGGGAACGGGGGCAGTCGCGTTCGGGATGCGGACGTCTTTGTTTGCCGGGCAGAAAAATCGGCCTCACAAGAATAGACCTAATGTTCTTTTTATTGCCGTGGATGACCTGCGGCCGCAACTCGGCTGCTACGGCCATAAACAGATGATATCGCCCAACATCGACAGGCTCGCTTCGGACGGCGTGACTTTCCTTCGCTCCTATTGCCAGGTGCCGGTCTGCGGCGCGTCGCGTGCCAGCCTTTTGACCGGCGTTAGGCCGACTAAAGACAGGTTTCTTGGTTACGATACATGGGCTGAGAAGGACCTGTCGGGAGCGCTTAGCGTTGCCGAGCATTTCAAGAACAACGGATACCATACGATCTCCAACGGCAAGATTTTCCACCACAGGGACGATTGTAAGGATAGCTGGAGCGAAAATGCCTGGCGGCCGAAAGGTAACTGGCGAAATTATATGCTGGATGAGAATCGCAAGCTGAATAGCCAAAAGACGAAACTTGCCGGGCCTGCTTACGAGAACGCGGACGTCCCCGACAACGCTTACTTCGACGGGATGATTGCGGAGAGGGGGATTTCCAACCTTCGCTGGCTAAAAGGTGTGGACAAGCCGTTCTTTCTCGCGCTGGGTTTTTTGAAGCCCCATTTGCCTTTTAACGCCCCTAAGAAATACTGGGACATGTACAAGAGGCAGGAAATTGACCTTGCCGACAATCCCTTCAGGCCCAAAGGAGCACCCGACGCGGCCCTGCACAACTGGGGCGAATTGCGGCAATATCACGGCATTCCCGCCAAAGGCCCGTTGTCCGAAGAACTTGCCCGGACACTTGTACACGGCTACTACGCCTGCGTGACTTACACTGATGCGCAGATAGGCAGGGTGGTGGCCGAGCTTGACCGGTTGGGGCTGCGGGACAATACGGTCGTAATCCTCTGGGGCGACCACGGCTGGAATCTTGGCGAGCATGGCTTGTGGTGCAAGCACTGCAATTTTGAGACTTCTCTGCATTCGCCGCTGATTGTCCGCGGGCCCGGAATCCAGGCCGGCATGAAAACAAATGCCCTGACGGAGTACCTGGATATTTATCCTTCGCTTTGCGAGTTGTGCGGTCTGCCGCTGCCGGGCCACCTGCAGGGCAGGAGTTTTGTGCCGCTTCTTAAAAACGCGAACCTGCCCTGGAAGAAAGCAGTGTTCAGCAGATATTTCCGTGGCGATTCGGTAAAGACGGACCAATACCGCTACACCCAGTGGCGACGGAAGAACGGCGATATTTACGCCCGAATGCTGTACGATCACAAGGTCGATTGGGTGGAGAATGTGAATATTTCCGAACTGCCCGGGAATAAAGAATTGGTGAACAAACTAAGCGATATGCTTCAGGGACTTAGAGAATAATGCAGCCATTTACACTTTTAATTAAGCCGTCCGGCTCGGATTGCAATATTGACTGCAAATACTGTTTTTACAAATGCAGGGCGCCTGAGGTCGGGCAGGGCAGACAGCGAATGAGCGACGAGGTGCTGGAGAGACTTGTCAAAGACTACATGGAGCTGCGTTTTCCGCTGGCCGGCTTTGCGTGGCAGGGGGGTGAGCCCACGCTGATGGGGCTGGACTTCTACAAAAAAGTAGTTGAGCTGCAAAAAAAGTACGGCGTCTCAGGCCAGGAGGTCGGCAACTCGCTGCAGACCAACGCGATTCTGCTAAATGACGAATGGTGCCGATTCCTGCACGACAATAAGGTTCTTGTCGGGGTCAGTATCGACGGGCCTAAGGAATTTCACGACTACTACCGCCTCGACCATTCCGGTGCCGGGACATTCGATAAAGTAATGCGGGCGATAGAAAACTGCAAGCGGTATGATGTCGAGTATAACACGCTGACCCTGCTGAACGACAGGAATGCGGACCATCCGGACGAGGTGTTTGATTTTCTTATCGAGCTGGGCGTCAAGTTCGTGCAGTTTATCCCCTGCGTGGAAGTAGACCCGGCGACGGGTGAGATTGCGGCTTTTTCGATTACGCCGAAGCAGTACGGCGAATTTTTGTGCAGGCTGTTCGACCGCTGGTGCGAGTATGGGCCGCGAAAGCTGAGCATCCGCGACTTTGATTCGGTGCTGTCTTATTATGTCACGGGCCGGCACTCCATCTGCACGTTCGACAGGCAGTGCAGTCAGTATATTGTGATCGAGCATACCGGCGACGCCTTCTGCTGCGACTTTTTCGTCGAGCCGAAGTGGCGATTAGGCAATATCTTCGAGACGCCGATAGAAAAACTTGCCGCCGGCAGTAAAAAGCGAACTTTTGCCCTAGCCAAGAGAAATTTCTGCGACAAGTGCCTTGTCTGCCGGCATCTGAATATCTGTCGTGGCGGCTGCATGAAAGACAGGGCGCCGTTCGATAAAGAAAATTATGGCAGGGAGAGCTACTTCTGCGAGGCCTATAAGCTGTTCTTCGATCATGCTATACCGATATTTATGCAGATTGCCGCTGAGATTAACGCCGAATCGGCCGCCGGGAACCGTCCCGTTAACCGATAGGCTCGAAATAAAAGGGACATTAATATTTGGAGATACAAATTATGAAATCGATTAAACGCAGAACATTTCTCAGCCGTTCGGTTGCGGCGACCGCGGCTCTTGGAGTTGGTACTCTTTCATCTACGTCGCAGACTTTCGCCGGGCAGAGCGGCACAGAGCCGCGTCGCCCCAATCCAATCGCCGTCTCGACATATTCCTTCTGGCGCTTCAAGAAAAACCTGAAGCTTCCGATTGAAACCTGTATCGACGAGGCCGCACGGATGGGTTTTGACGGTGTGGATCTTCTGCTCATTCAGATGGAAAGAGAGGACAACAGTTATCTGCAAAAAATCAAACGTCACGCTCTGATCAACGGCCTGGACCTTTGCTGCATGTCCACCCATCAGGGCTATGTATACCCTGACAAAGACAAACGCCAAAAGAATATCGATCTGACAATAAAGCAGATTGAAATTGCTTATCGTCTGGGCGTCCCGATTGTCCGCATCAACACGGGCCGTTGGGGTACAAGCGGAAACTTCGACGATCTGATGGCTAATCGCGGCATTGAGCCGGTCCTCCCGGGCTACACAGAAGAGGACGGCTTCAAGTGGGTCATCGACAGTATCGAGAAATGTCTGCCCAAAGCTGAAGAGTGCGGCGTGATCCTCGGTCTGGAGAACCACTGGGGTCTGGCTCGAACTCCCGAAGGGTTATTGAGAATCGCCAATGCTATCGACTCACCCTGGCTGGAAATCTTGCTCGATACGGGTAATTTTCTCGAAGATCCTTACGACAAACTCGAACAATGCGCAGCACAGACAGTTTTCATGCAAGCCAAGACCTACTATGGCGGCGGACTTTGGTACACTCTCGATTTGGACTACCCGCGCATCGCCCGGATTATGCGAAAGCACAATTTCCGAGGCTACATCTCGCTCGAATTCGAAGGAAACGAAGACTACAAGACGGCGATTCCCAAGAGCCTGGCCCTGCTGCGAAACGCCTTCAGTTGAGCAAGACAAATGTGCAGTGAATCGGTGGTTTTTCTTTCGGACACTGCACCAGGCTATAAACAACTTCTGCCTCTGGGGATGGAAGGCTGTAATTTCACTCTCGATAGGCTGCCTGCCAGCCGGAGTCACAGCCGATCTCAATACGTTTGATCTTCACTATCTCAAGCTTCAGCCATATTCCACCGAGATGAGTTGCCAACTTCCTGTTTTTCGCAGAGGCAGTTTTGCAGTTGTCCTTTATAAATTCCTTTACTTCTTTAAGTTCTGTTGTCTTTGCCATTCTTTTACCTTCCAAAGAGCACCAAATTACAGAATTCAGCAGCGGCAATCCATACCGGGTCCTGTTCCACCTTTTGAATATCTTCCCAAGCCATTAGAGTCATTTTTTGGCTTTCCAGAAGCTGCTTTCTGAATTCTTCAGGGGTCGGCTTCCCATCGATTAACAACTTTTCTGAACCGAGCATATTGTCATATATAATGAGAGCGCGATTGATATTAGCCTGGTAAATAATAATGTCATCAAATTCAGCCCGCTCAACTACCGTATTTTTGGGTATCTTGGGACCGCTAAAGTTGCCTTCGCCTGGAGCGTCACTATAAAGGTCGAATGTGTATTTCTCAGGCAAATAAGAAACAAGGGAATTTAGTTTCTTCAAATGAGTTTCGGTTTCTTGTCTTACTTTAGGCGGGATAGCATCGTTACCGGCTATCCCGTCCAGGGCCCCTTTCATGCTGCTGATCAAGGCAATACTCATAGATTTGAGTTCTCCCGGGGGAATCGGCGTGAATGGAAACTCTTTGGACCAAATGCCGGTGAGTTGGTCTTTTGTAGCAACGGGCAGGCCGAGTTCGCCATTTTCCATAACGGGGAAGTCAAATCCCAGGTATCCAATGACGAGGGGCCGATCAAATGTCTCCGAAAGAGTGACGGATCTGCCGCCGGCCCAGACGACTTTGAGGCGACCTCCATATCCCGTGCCTGCTATCGCCCTGCCTAATTTTCCATCTCCTTCGTTTGTATCAAATGTCTCATTTATTGATTTTAGAGTTGACTTGTAGTCCTCTACCACAGCTTCGTCCAAAGAAGATGCGTTATCAAGCGTCGGAATTTTTGCATTTGGTGCCTTGCCGAACATTGCCCCCAAACCCCAGCTTTTCGCCGTACTCATAGATACGTCCAGACTTCCGGTCAAATATACACGGTTGATAATGCGAAGATAGACCGTAGGTGCGGCCTTTCCGGTTTGGACCCGGCGGTGACGATCCTTTGGTTTTTCGCTCTCAACGGCCGCTTTGCGATAACTCTCCAGCATCTGTTTGTTAAGTGGTTCTTGTGCCCAATTCCTTATCTGAGCATGAATCCAGTCCAGCGGCACTCCGTAGGTGTAGGCGTCCTTGATCGAAACCGTTGCCTTTGCTTTGTCGGCATTCATCAAACTAAGTCCGACCGGAATTCCTTGAATAGGAAGTGCTGCAGTTACACCTTGTCCGCTTTGCACGTTGAATGAATACGATGGAAACATTGCACGAGGTGCGTTGGGCCAGTCGGTCAACCACTGATGAGTGCTCACAGTAGCCCCTTCCTCGGGCATCTTAGTAGCATCTTCAGGCTGATCTTTCTTGTTCTTCTGAGCAGCAAAAGACACTGGAAATCCATCCGGCGGGAATTGCCAGTGATATGGAGTATTCCCATGATGTGCCGTGCCAAAAGAATTCTGGTAAAAACTCTTGTAATCGAGGCCGAAGATTCGCGTCATGCGCTGATCGAGTGGAAGAAAACCTTTCTTATTATATTCGTCGGCTTGTTTCTGAATCGGTATTCGGACGAGAAATACATCGCCGGGCTGTATATCTTCGGTCAACGGATAGACGGGAATGACTTGGCTTGCTCGGATAGTCGTGCACCAGTCCTTGGCCACCTTTTCAAGTTGTTGTCTTTTATCCTGTTCCATACATCCTGTAATTAGAATGAGCACAAAAAGAAACAGCAATTTAGCGTTAACGGTACGTTTCATAATACTATCTCCATGACCAACAAGAATAATAATAATGTTATGTTTGACGTTAAGTGCGTCGTGTGATACTAAACTACGCACACTTTGACGTAGGATACCCGCAGTTGGCCAAAACAAAGCATTTTCCCTAAAACTCGCCAATGATCAAAAGATAAGGGATTTGCAGCATGCGTCAAGCATTTATAAGAATTTTTTCTTAATTTTTTTAACGAGCGGAAAGAGCAATAAGTAAACAAGAGCTACCCAATCAGTGCTCTTTGTGCAATTTGTTGCTTCCGACATTTCCCATATTCACGCGCGGACACGTGGGAATAGCATTACGCAAAACAACCGACGCCACAGGTTTCTCTTTCTGCAGCGACGATTTCGATTTTGCATTTGGGGATAGCGGCTAAGAATTTGGTGCCGTAGGATTTGTTGATTATTCTGCTGTCTAAGATGACTACGATGCCGATGCCGGTTTTGCTGCGAAACGCTTTTAGTCAGGATGATTTACAGTTGGGCTTTTTTAAGCCATTGTTCGTGCAGACTGGTCAGCCGTTTAACTATTTCAGGGTGTGCTTCGGCGAGATTTTTTGTTTCGGTTACGTCTTCGATCATGTTGCTCAGGAAGTTTTCGACTTGGGGGATATTTCGGCCTTTGTAATCCGTTGCCGGGCCGTTGTGGACGAGTTTCCAGTCGCCCTGACGGATTGCCCAGTGCTTGCCGGTCTCCCAGTGGAGTACTTCGTGCTGCGAGGGCGCATCGGCAGAATCTATGATCGATTTGATACTCTTGCCGTCGATATTGACTTCAGGTGGCTTGACGCCGCAGTATTGTGCAATAGTTGGCATCCAGTCGATGCTCGCGGCCATTTGGTTTCGGACGGCATTTTGACCGATGCGGCCGGGCCATGAGACGATACACGGGACGCGAATGCCGCCTTCCCAGAGGGTGAATTTGTGGCCGCGGTAGTCGCCGGAGTTGCCGCCGCCCCCGAATGTCCGCGACTCGATTGAATGGCCGTGGTCGCTGAGCCAGATAATCAGGGTATTTTCACGCAGGCCGGATTCGTCGAGGTGCCGGACGACTTTGCCGATCAGCTCGTCCATCGTGGAGACGAACGCCGCATATATTCGCCGGGGGTCTTCGAGATGCTCGTATTTTTTTCGCCACTTTTCTATCCCTTGCAGGGGGTAGTGCGGCATGTTGATTGCCCAGTATAGAAAGAACGGTTCGTCCCTGTGCCCGTCAATGAATTTCCTGCATTCATCGACCATGAGATCGCCGAAGAACTCGCCTTCGTGCCAGACTTCTTGGCCGTTACGCCAGAGGTCGTGACGGTTTGGGCCCTGCCAATAAAAAAAGTGCGAGTAGTTGTCGATGCACCCGCCCATGTGCCCGAATGAATAATCGTAGCCCTGTCCGTTCGGCATGGTCTCGGGCGTGTAGCCCAGGTGCCATTTGCCGACGTGGCCTGTTGCGTAACCTGCCGATTTCATCATCTCGGCGATGGTGACCTGCTCGGTGGGCATGCCGGGCCGGCCTTTATCCGATGGGGCGTTACTCAGAAGTCCGGCGCAGCGTGGATACCGGCCTGTCATCAATGCGGCACGAGAGGGAGAGCAAACCGGCGCGCCGACGTAAAACTGGGTGAATCGCGTTCCTTCGGCGGCCAAGCGGTCGAGGTTTTCCGTGTACAGGTCTTTGGCGCCGTAGCAGTTGACGTCTATCGAGCCCTGGTCGTCGGTGAAGATCAGCACGATGTTGGGTTTGCGAGCGGCCTTTTGTTTGCTGAACACCGCTTTTGGCATCAACAGCGAGCCGGCGGTAAGGCCCAGCACTTTGAGAAAATCCCTTCTGGTTTGTTTGCCCATCTTCCTGTTTCCTTTTTCTCAGTAATCCTTAAAATTCCTCATCCATTGAGGCCAGTCGCTCGGCCGGACGCCGCCGGCTTTCGTCCAGGGACCACCCGTGTCGAAATTTCTATGCCACTTTAGCGTCCAAAGTTCCTTAAGTCCAACTTTTCTGGCAGAGAAGTCCATAAAGAGGCAGTTTATTGCTCCATTGTGCCGGTTGATACAGCAGCGTGCCATGTGGTTATTTGACCAGGCTGCAAACTCAGAGGCAGCGGGAGGATCCGTTCCTAATGGCCAGAGATCGAAACGCAGGGCTTCCAGAAAAACCGGTATATTGGCTGCACCAGTTACGTTGGGAGTTCTCCATCCGGCGCTGGAAGGTACACCGCCTTCAAATGTGCCACTATATATGTTAAGAACATAACCGTTTAAGCCATAGCTACCGGCAACGCCATCTGCGTTCAGATTACTGATGCCTGCTTGAGTATATATGCCCCAGGCGTTGAAGACGTTGAAGGTCGGTGTATATACTCCATGTTCGTCTGTCATTGGCTTGTTTGCCGTCGGGCAGAACCATAGCCTGTTTTTTTTGTAACTCTGATAGCGCTCCTCAAGATCAGCTATCCACCAATATCCCGGGGTGCCGTCGGCACCGCTGAAGAAATAGCCGTCGTTATTATTTGTATACGTCTGAAAGATAGCACCCCATTTCAACAGGTTTGAAAGGCACACCATGTCCTTAGCTCTTCTGCGGCCGCTACTGCCGATGGCCCCGATGTTTAGCAGCAGGAAAACAGTACATCCCAGAACAACCCAAAGGTCTCTCTTTGTGGAAGTGATTTTGGTTTTCATAATTTCACCATTTAATCGGTTAACTTCTCTTATTATTGCCTGATAAAGCAACGTTTATTAATGACCTGGCACATAACCTAATCTTCCCCATACACCTTTCTGCATCCTGTACAAATCCTGAAAATCTTCAGGTGTTTCAGGTTGCATCTGCTGCAATTGATTAGTCATTCTGCCAGTCTCAATTGTCTTTTTGCCTTGCCACGTCCAGGGTTCGGCGTGTCCGTCTGCGAATGACAGATTCGTTCCCTCGCCATGTCGCACGGGTGGGGGATCCCACCATGACTCATTAAGATAATGAACGGCATAACTGTCCGGAGTTATCTGGCCTTCATCAATAAAGACGATTCTCTGTGCCGGGCTCGGAAACCAAATGTCGGTCTTGTTCTTGATCCAGAGTACCGTCTCGCCGACTATTACTCCGCTATTACCAGCGTATGTTCCGCTCCTGTATAGACCGTTCATCGAATCGACGATTGAATAGTGTCGCATATTCCCCGGGGCACCGCTCGGGCAGCGGTACAGTTTCACGTCCCCGCAATATGGCCAAAGCGCTCCTGCTCTAATAGCTTTCAGTTGGATGTCCTCAGGCAGCGTTTCTCCTATCATATAACCTGGTGCTGTCCCGTCGCCGGTCCACCACAATTCGCCTTTGTGTCTGCCAACTGTGGGAACTGGCGCTATGCCATTTGCTCCTTCGGATGCCTCGCCGTTCACGATTTTTCCGTCGTTATCGTCTGCGTATATGTTCCATGCAAGCGTAAGCTGCTTCAGATTCGTAAGACAGACCAGACATTTGGCTTTCCCGCGGCCGCCGGTGCCAATAGCACCAATGTTGAGCAGCACGAAAACGCTACAACCCAGAACAACAAGGATGTCTTTTTTTGAAATTTTGGTTTTATCTTTCATGGTTTACTCATTACTTAGCCAATAATCCGTTCAATTCAGCCAATAAGTCGCCAACAGTGTCATGTCAGTGACATTTATAGCCCCATCTGAATTTAAGTCTGCGGGCCAGAATAGATCGGGTACCTGGTCTTCAGAGCATTCCGGCGAGATAGCATAGACCTTGTTGTTCTCATACGTAACCAGCAGCGAATTATCCTTCGAATCGGCAACTATCAATAAATTGTCCGCTATGACAGGGAAGTTCAGCCATGAGTCACTCTGGAACCGGGCAATTTCCTCGCCATCGGGATTGATTACATAGAGGTTGCCATCGTCACATGCGGCGTAAATGTTGCCGTTATTGCTGACAGTTAAAGTGAATCCACCCATGTCGCCCAGCCGGGTAGCCCATTGAATTTCGCCGGTTGGATCGACTGCTCTTAAGTACGGATCATCAAAGCTTACGTAAATTGTGCCATCCGGCCCTAATGCCGGTTCTGACCAGCCATCTGCGTCGCCAAACTCCTGCGCATAGTTAGGGTCGAAGCAGCCACTTCCCGGATCAGCCAAATCTACCGACCAGATAATACTGCCGCTTTGGGGCTCGATTGCGTAAAGGTTGGTGTCGTGCAGCAATGTCTGGTATATTGTTCCGTCTTCTGCGATAACCGGTGAGGCGAAAGGCCAGCCTCGAGATTCGAAGTTACATATCCATTTTATAGAGCCGTCGATGGGATTGAGTGCGTACAAATTCGGATCATACAAGCCGGCGATATAGACGGTTTCGTCGGCACTTATTGCCGGTGAGGCGAAAATGGAACCCCTCAGCACATCACCGGGCCCCTTTGTTTCAAAGCTCCATAGCTCGCTGCCGTCCCGGCCCAGCGCGTAAAGAACACCGTCCTGTGAGCCGACGTAAATTTTGCCGTCCGCCGATACGGCCGGGGACGAGTAGACGAAACCCTCTGTGTCGTGTGTCCAGCTCAGGTTACCGTTAATATCAATAGCATAAAGTCTTCCATTGAGGCCTCCGACGTATACAGTGCCGTCGAGGCCTATGGTTGGCGAGCTTATGAGCGGCGAATTCGCATC
Organism: uncultured Pirellulales bacterium; assembly: GCA_964439135.1. GTDB lineage: Bacteria > Planctomycetota > Phycisphaerae > Sedimentisphaerales > Anaerobacaceae > JAFGPJ01. The sequence continues at coordinate 11,650 of CAYTNN010000031.1, read as the reverse complement.
GTAACTCCAGATGAGTAAGCCATTTGGATCAAGAGCGTACAATTTGCCGTCTTCGCAGGGGATGTACATTCTGTTATCGACGCCGACGGTAACGCTTGCCGATACGGCCCTTGTGGTTTCGAACTGCCATTTGATACAGCCGGACTCCGGCCCGTTGCTGTTACTCAGGCCGGTACGGGTGAAATCGCCGCCGAGTGATTTCCATTTTGATTCAACCGCAACACCGGGCGAATACGGCCTGATGGTGAATACGCCGCTTTCCGTGCAAATGACGCCGGGATCGGGAATGCCGGGAACAACTGAAATTAGACAGTTGCTGGAATCGACCGACTCTGGCAGAGTACACATTTTGCCGCCGGTATCAGGGATGCTTTTTTCGATAGTTTGCCAGTCGGTGCCGCCATTGGTACTGATTAAAATATCCACGGCACCGCCGGCTTTGCCGGACCATTGGATTTCGTGTGTGCTTCCAGAAGTCCAAACCTCCCCGCCGGCAGGTTTGGTGACATGTATTTCCGGCATAACCTCATCGGCGCCAATATCAATCCTGACGCCCAGCACACGCGACTGGCCGTCAATATCCAATTTAGCAATTTCGGCAAAGTCAGGGTCACCTGCATTGATGCAGGGAGAGTCCGGCTGTAAATGGTAATCTCCTTCATCAGAATCGACCGGATACAGCACAAAAAGCGGTTTCTGGTTTATGTTGCCTCCTGCCCCGGCAAGGTCGAAAGGCTCGGCAAATTCATAATAATCTCCTTCGAGGATGTAAGCTTCTCTCACACACGAGTAAGTCACCAGCGATGGGTCTATTATCAGCAAACTGCGGTAATCGCCGCTCCAGATTATTGTATTGTAGATAACGGCTCTTGTATCCCAACAGTCGATTTCGTATGCCGGAGTTTCAAGCTCGCTCAAATTATTTGCAATCGTACAGTTGCTTATTGTGCTGATAGCTTCTGTAGGCGTATAACTTCGAATCATTATGCCGGGACCATAATCGGCCTGGTTGTTAATAATGAAGCAGTTGTCGATAGTAGCCTGACAGTTACCTATCAGCGCGATTCCGCCTCCACAATGAATGGTAGTAGTTGTTCCGCTTACTCCTCCTGTACGAGACCGTGTGCCAGTTTGTATAAGTCCATTTCCTGTGATATTGCAGTGCCGTATAGTAGGGGAACTGTTCAGGCAGAGGATGCCGCCACCGGCTTGTCCTGATAACAGTCCATTATTGTAGGAGTAGTCGACGTTGGTTCCGGCTCCATCGGTTAGCGTAAAACCCTCTAAAACGCTGTTGCTGCTTTCACCTGTACTAAACTCTACACAGCAATCTCTCTGTCTGCCGTTGATGATAGTGTTTTTCACCGTCTCGAAATTGTTCGGATTGCTGCTGCGTACAGTTATGGCCTTGCCCATGAAGTCTATATTTTCATTGTATGTGCCGGCTCCCACGATGAGCGTATCACCATTATCGGCCGCATTTATCGCTGTTTGAATTGTCGGGTATTGGCTCGGTACCAGCCGCTCTGTAGCGACAGCGACACTAACGACTGATAACGAAATCATGATAAGAATTGTTTTTTTCATTATTTACTCCCTCATAAAAGCTTTTTTCCTCTTTGCCGTCTGGCCGCATTGCGCAAACCCGACCGTATGTCCGATATTGTAACAGAAAACGGGTTGGTATGCAATTATAAATTTGCATTGAAGTTCCTTATATTGGTTATCTGAAGCGGTTTTTTGTTGACAGAGAAGGTATTTACTTATACTATATAGTTCTACGGACGAATAATAGGAATGAATTATAGTTTTTGTCCGCATTTAGAGGGCAGAAAATGCCCCAAATTGGGTGATTTGGAGGTAAGGGCCGCCTAAGATAAATCTTATCTGTGTGGCAGCCGAAGGTTTTTTTGGTGAAACGAGCGCAGTTTTTTGGAGATATTTTGATGTTAAAAGCAAAAACAGCTATATCAATTTTAGCAATAGTATATCTTGGATTCAGCACCTGTTCTGCCCAGACACTGGAGGAGAACTGGAATGATTTTCTGCATTATACGAAAATAGGCCGATTTGATATGGCCAAAGGGCATGCTCAGGCGATTCTCGGCAGTAATCCCGATCCTGTGAAGCTGCTCGAACTAAGCAGGGCCAATCAACAGGGCTACCAGATATTGGTCAGAGTCAACGATGTCGCCCCCGATGCCGAATTAGCTGATTTGAGCGGGAAAATTCTTGCCACCATCGAGCAGGGCAGATTCATAGAGCGGACCGAGCCTCGAATTATCGCAGAGGAAGTAAGAAGATTAAGCGGTACTGACCGTGGCTGGCTTACGGCAGTAAAGCGACTGCGTAATGCCGGCGAATACGCAATTCCGTTTATGCTTGATGCAATGGCGGATAGCTCCCGCGAGAAAGAGCTATCGGATATTGTCCGGGCACTTCCGCAGATCGGTAGAGATGCGATAAGGCCGCTTGTCGCCGCCCTGCAGACGGAAAATGTGCCGCTCAAAGCCCAGATAATAACGGCGCTCGGCAAGATCGGCTATCCGCAATCGCAGGCCTATCTAAAGTACGTTATCGAGAATGAAGATTCAGCCCAACTTCGTGCAATGGCACAGGAAAGCATCAGGCAAATCAATCAGGATATGCTGCAAGTTCCGGCCGCACAGTTGTTCTACGAGCTTGCCGAAAAATATTATTATCATGCCCAGTCTTTGGCCCCGGCCCAGGACGCCAATTTTGCAAATGTCTGGTTCTGGGATTCCGACGCCGGCAAGCTGGTTCGCGAAGAAGTTGATAAAAATTACTTCAACGAGCTTATGGCTATGCGGACATGCGAGTGGGCTCTCAAGGCCGATTCGGGATTCGGTTCGGCTATAGGGCTCTGGCTGGCCGCCTTTTTTAAGGCCGAATCCGCCGGCATTGAAGCGATGCCCGCTTATTTCGGCGAACGTCACGCCGACGCTCTCGTTTACGCTACGACAGCGGGTGTTGAATATCTCCATCAGGCGCTTGCTCGTGCCGTTAAAGATAAAAATGCTCACGTCGCACTTGGTGTTATCGAGGCGTTGGCAACAACCGCCGGTGAGAAGTCATTGCTTTATCAAATGGGTCCGAGTCAGCCGCTGCTTCAGGCCCTGTCATTCAATGATCGGATGGTCAGGTACAGTGCCGCGATAGCCATAGGTGCAGCCGGCCCAAAGGAAGGATTTGCCGAAAGCAAGCTGGTCGTTGCGAATCTCGCCGAAGCGTTGGGCCAGGGCTCGCAGACTTCTGCGGGAGGTGCGAACGGCTGGAGCGAAGAGATAGCCGAAAACTATGCCGTCCGTGCGGCCGAAGCCATGCTCTCATTGGCTCAGGCCAGGAATTCCGTTCTTGATTTGTCTGCCGCTCAGCTTGCTCTTGAAAGTGGCGTGCGTGACGAGAGAATCCAGACTTTGGCCGGTCAAATCCTGGCCTATCTCAACAGTCCCGGCGCCCAGCGGGCAATCGCCGCAATGGCTCTTGAGGCCAATAACGCACCGGATGTGCGAATATCTGCCTTTATTTCTCTTGCAACTTCGGCCAAGCTGAACGCCAATATGCTGCCTGATGAGACGATAGATGCTATTTACGTGCTTATCAGCTCGGACGCAACCGACACCGAGCTTCGCAGCACGGCCGCTGCCGCTTATGGAGCATTGAATCTGCCCAGCCGGAAAGCAAAAGACCTGATCCTCGACCAGGCGAAAAGCTGATGAGGGAGTAAAATTTACTCCACTTCTTTGTTTTTACAAGGCCTAAGGCAAGCAGTTGAAGTTTGCTTGTTATCTCCGTACGGGCATAATTTGATTTATAGTGTCATTCTCACGGTCTATCCAATCTAAAAATTTTCATTCCAGCTATCCCCGGGGCCAATCTATTGTCTTGAATAGGCGTCCGATTCTCAGGATTGGGCTGGAAAATTCGCTCTAAAAGCCCATTGCTGTTAACGAGTGTTTTTGTTATTATGTGCGGATTCCATGAGTACCTGGACCTGTTGACGATAGATATCTGATCGACCTATTGAAAGGATTGCACAATGGCTATCGATGCTAAAAAAGTATCCGCATGCCTCGAAGAGTGCAGGCAGCATTTTACTACCGAGCTGCTTCCGTTCTGGATAGACCGGTGTAAAGATGACAAGAACGGTGGCTTCATTACGCATTTCGATAAAGACGGCAACGACAGCGGCGAAGACGAGAAATCCATGCTCGCCCAGGCCCGCACCGTTTATTCCATGGCATCCGCCCACCGGGCGGGCTATGGTGACGGCAGATGCGCCGAATACGCCAGCCACGGCGTCGATTTTCTCATCGACAAGATGTGGGACAGCGAATACGGCGGCTTTTTCTGGATTACCGACCGTGCGGGTAATGTCACCTGCGATAAGAAAATCCTCTACGGCCTGTCTTTTATCATGTACGCCCTCAGCGAATATACCATGGCCACCGGGGACCAGCGCGGCGTCGAATACGCCGGGAAAACCTTCGACCTGCTAAAGAAATACGCCGCCGACACCATGTATGGCGGCTACTTCGAGATGTTCGAGAGGAACTGGGACCTCTGTGGCCCAGGCCCGCAGGGTGGCGACCGAAAAACCCTCGATGTCCACATGCACCTTATGGAAGCCTTCACTACGCTCTATGAATGCACCGGCCAATCCATACACCGGCGAACGCTTGTCGAGGATATCGACCTGCTCATCAAGCGGATCATTCACCCGAAATATGCCACCGGCATCCCGCAGTTCACCGTCGATTGGAAAATCGCTCCGCAGATAAAGTTCGATATCGTCTGGGGCTGGGATCGCTTTGCCGAAGGCGGGCAAAAAGACAACGCCGGGGATAATACCTCGGCGGGACACAATGTCGAGTTTGCCTGGCTGCTCGCCCACGCAACGGACATTATGGGCACAGGCTTTGACCAGTACAGGGACATCATCAAGAAGGCGACGGATCATGGGCGTGATAACGGCGTCGATTGGGAGTATGGCGGCGTTTATGTCGAAGGGCCGCACGCCGGCGGCGTTTACGATATGGAAAAGGAGTTCTGGCAGCAGGCGGAGGTGATGATAGGAATGCTGGAGGCGTGCCTGCGGTTCGGGCCCGAGGAATACTGGCCCGCCTATGAAAATGTGCACCGTTTTGTTTTCGACAAGATGATCAATCATCCCGTCGGCGAATGGTGGCCGTTGCTGACCAGAGAAGGCAAGCCCATCTGGACCCACATGAGCCATTCATGGAAAGTCAACTATCACACTATCCGGTGTATGGTGGAATCCATCAAGCGGCTCGAAAAGTTGAGTGAAAAGCTTCAGTAGCGGGGATTTCTATGGATTACGATGGCAGGTATAACGCCTTTGACCTCGGTCGAGTCAATACGTATCCGTTGGATACGCGCTCGAATAAGGTTACGCTCGACGACCTTGTCCGGCCTGAAAGCATCGACGATCTCGCTCTTGATTTACCCGTCAAGACATGCGATGAGATTGAGAATATTGCCCGAGCGATGGTTTCGAGCCGGCAGGCCGGCAGGCCCGTTATCATTTTTACCGGCGCCCATTTGATAAAGAACGGCCTTGGCCCTCTGCTTGCCGAGATGGTAAAGCGAGGTCTTGTCAGTCTTGTCGCCGGCAACTGTGCCACGGCCATTCACGATTTCGAGCTGGCCCTGATCGGCCAGACCAGCGAAAATGTCCCGGATGCCCTGAGCAAAGGCCGGTTCGGGATGGCCCGCGAATTTGCGTACATCAATTACGCTATGTCCGTCGGCAATAAATATAAACTCGGGCTCGGCGAATCACTCGGCAGGGCGATATGTGACGAGGATTTCCTTCGGGAGATTCTTGCCTCGTCTGCGGAAGCCGATTTGCCGGACACTTTCGCTCATCCCGAGGTCAGTCTCCTTGTCGCCTGCTACGAGAACAAAGTTCCTTTCACGGTTCACGTCGGGATAGGCACGGACGTAATCGACCAGCATCCATCTTTTGACGGCCAGGCCAAGGGCGGCTGTTCCGGCAGGGATTTTCTTATTTACACGAACCAAATCGCCGGACTTACCGCCGGGGGCGTGGTGCTAAACATCGGAAGCGCCGTGACCGGGCCGGAAGTTCTGCTCAAGGCCGTCTCAATCGCCGCCAACACAGGCAGCGTCCCTAATGGTATTCTCACTGCCGACTTCGATCTACGCGAGGATGTGTCGCGGGCTTCCAGCCCGCGATTCGAGGGCGGGACGCCCTCGACACAAAGCGACGAATCTTCGCAGGGCTATTATTTCCGCGACCAGAAAAGCGTTGTCACCCGAATCCCCCAGTCCTTCGCCGGTAAAGGCTTTTACATACAGGGCAACCAGAAACAGACATTTCCGTTGCTCTATAAGAAGACGATACAACTGTCGCAGCAAAAAGGTGTCGAACAATGAAAGAACAGCGCATCAGCGAAATCCTGGCTCGCATTAAGAATGTCAAAGTCGCGGTTTACGGCGATTTCTGTGTTGACGCGTACTGGCTGCTCGATCCCTGCGGTTCTGAAGTTTCGCTCGAAACCGGCCTGCAGGCCCAGGCGGTCGCCAGGCATAACTATTCGCTCGGCGGCGCATCCAATGTTGTCGCCAATCTTGCCGCTCTCGAACCGGCGTCGATTCAGGTTATAGGTGTCGTCGGAAATGACATCTTCGGAAGAGAATTGACTCGTCAACTCAAAGAGCTGGGTGTTGATACGACTTATTTAGTCGTTCAAAAGGATAATTTCGACACGGTCACGTTCGGCAAGCCGTATCTTGAGGGCAACGAACTGCCGCGGATGGACTTCGGCTTTTTTAACAAACGAACCGAGGCAACCGACCAGGCCCTCCTGAGCGGCATAAAAAATGCCCTGCAGACGGCGGATGCCTTGATATTCAACCAGCAGGTGCCGGGCAGTATCACGAACGAATCTTTCATAGACTCCGCGAACGAGCTTTTTGGAAAGTTCAGGGATAAAATAGTCCTGCTTGATTCCCGGCACTACGGCAGCAAATTCAGGGACATTTACCGCAAAACAAATGATATGGAAGCGGCCCAACTGAATAACATCGAAGTAAAACTGGACGATGTTCTTACACTGGCGGACGTGAAAAAATACGCCGGGAACTTATATCGGCAGTTCAGCAAGCCGGTATTTCTGACTCGCGGCTCACGTGGGATCATCACAATTGATTCCGACGGCTACCACGAGGTGCCGGGTATTCAATTATTGAAAAAGCTCGATATTGTCGGCGCGGGCGATACGGTGACAAGCGCCCTGGCGTTGTGTCTGGGAGCGGGGCTTCCACCTGCGGAAGCCGCTGAGTTCGCAAATATTGCCGCTGCTGTCACCGTCCAGAAATTGTTCCAAACGGGCACCGCCTCGGGGCCGGAGATTCTCGAAATCGGCAAAGATGCAGATTATATCTATCAACCGGAGCTTGCGACCGATAGGCGCGGCGCCCGTTATCTCGATGACACCGAAATAGAACTTTGCTCCGAATCGATGCCCCAGGCCCGGATAAAGCACGCCGTCTTCGATCACGATGGAACAGTAAGCACGTTAAGGCAGGGCTGGGAGCAGGTAATGGCCCCTGTGATGATAAGGGCGATACTCGGCGACAAATACAAAACCGCCGATGAGACACTCTATCACCAGGTGCGAAACCGTGTCCTCGACTATATCGACCAGTCAACGGGTATCCAGACAATAGTGCAGATGGAAGTGCTGGTCGAGATGGTCAAAGAATTCGGCCTTGTCCCCGGCGACAAAATCCGCGACAAGTTCGGCTACAAGGAAATCTACAATGACGCTTTGATGGAACTCGTCAACAAGCGTATCGAAAAATTCAAACGCGGCGAGCTCGATATCCATGACTATACCATAAAAGGCTCTTTGGAATTCCTGGAAGCCCTGCGAAATAAGGGCATAAAACTTTACCTGGCCAGCGGGACCGATTGCGAAGATGTTGTCGCCGAGTCCAAAGCGCTTGGCTACGCGGAGCTTTTTGACGGCGGGATTTACGGCAGCGTTGGAGATATTGCCAAATATTCAAAGAAGATGGTCATTGAAAAAATCATGACCGAAAACAACCTGCAGGGATCCGAATTAGCCGTCTTCGGCGACGGCCCCGTCGAGATACGGGAATGCCGGAAACGCGACGGCATTGCCGTCGGTATCGCGACCGATGAGATCCGCCGCCACGGCCTGAATCCGGAAAAACGAACCCGACTCGTTAAAGCCGGCGCTCATATCGTCGTCCCCGACTTCTCGCAGCAGGATAAATTATTAAAGTTGTTATTCCCAGAGTGACACACCGGCGTTCTTTCATTTGAGGTTAAATATGCCGATATTCGAATACAAGTGCAATAAATGCGGACATACGATGGAGTTTCTCGAAAAGACACGGACTCCTCAAAAACATACCTGCGATAAGTGCAACAGCTCCGATGTGCAAAAACTGCTCTCGGATTTTGCCGTCGGGCGTGGTAAATCAACGAGCCATGCCTGCGAGACGTGTCCGAGCGGTCCATGTCCGACCGATTTCTGCCAGGGCGGTTCCTGCCCTAATAGTTTGTGACGCTTAAGGCCCGCCACTTATTGAGCGCTTTGTTCGCTCATCACACTTTTTCAGCTTCTGATAATTGGCCGGTTTTTTTACCCGGCTCGATATCGACAATCGAACGGGCCTGCGTGTAGCCCGGTGCCTTGAGCGCCTACGGGTTTTGCCGGCTGGTGTTGATGTCCGCGAAGAGTTTTTCGAACCGATCGAGCGCCTTGGACAAATCGGGCAGTTTTTTGAGGCATTTGACGGTGTTCTCTACAAGGAATTCTGCCGGTCTTTGGCGGTCGAATGAGCCAATATCGGGCCCGGCGGCAGCGAAGTGCTCTTCGACCTGCCGGACAAGGCGTTTCGTCTGACCGTCGATGCTTTCGGTCTCGCCCGGTGCCTTTAGCGACAGCCGCTTTCTCCTCGGCAGTTTATAGCAAAGATTGACGAGAGCGAAATATGTTGGCCAGCCGATCAAATCCTCAATACTCCCTTCCTCGGTATTAATATATTTATCCATCGTAAGGATACCGCAGCCTCGCAAAAGCTCGGACTCGCGGAGTTGTTCGAGTCTCTTTTGTCCACCGTCCACATCCATCAGCACTACGACGTCGCCCTGGTTGGCTCCGAACAGGCCCAGAAAGGCGCCGATTTTCTCGCCGCCACCGCACGGCACAATCTTCCATGAAGAATCCAATCCGACCCGGCCTTTCTCGTTCAGCCGGGTTGAGAACCAGTTGAGATAAAACGTCTCGGTCATACTCTCGACAAGCAGCGTTTTGTGCCCCGCTACCATCGACCGCATCATTTCGTAGCCCAGCGCCGCACGCAGCGGGATAAGGGTATCGGTGTCTGTGCTGAAGACCTTTTCGCCGACCTTCGTGCCGAGGTATTTTTCCCTGCCGTCATCTCCTGTCGAGATAATGTCTTCGACCGTTCGGGCCCGCTGCAGGTTATTGGGATCGACCATGAACGGCGAATGGGTCGTATAAATCACTTGGTAATTCGGTTCAAGTTCCTGTGAAATATACCAGAGAAGGTCTTCCTGCGCCTTTGCGTGCAGCCCGATACCGGGGTCGTCCAGCAATATAAAGAGATTGTCCCCGAAGGCCCTTTTAACCTGGGAGAACCACACGAGGAAGGAAAAGAACCATGCGAAGCCTGTGCTCCGCTCGTCAAAATTCAGCGTCAGGTTATGTCTGGTATTAAGGATACGCGTCTCCAAAATCTGTCCCTGATCGAATGGAGGTGGGTCCTGTAGTTTTCCGGGGTGTAGCAGGAAGGAAACTCGCAGAGTTGTGTTCTGGCTCCAGTATCTGGAAATCTGCTCGGTAATCGGCGCCGAGGCAGCCTCCAGGTCCGCAATTAATTCCTCGGAATTATCGATGCTCGATAAGTGTTCGGGCTTTGTCCCCACCAGGTCGAGCAGTGCCAGGAATACGCGTTCCGGGCCCGAGAGCTTGCCTCGCTCCTGTTTTTTGATAATGTAGTCGATAGCGATGCGGCCATCCATAATGTTGCACTTGGAGAAATACAGGAACTTCGGCAAAAGCTTCTCCATTTTTACCTGGACTGATGCCGGCATCGATTCTTTTTGCGAAGTCTGGTCGTTTAAAAACACCCATCGTTGTCCCGGATAGTAACCTTTGCGGATTTCCACAATTCTGGATTTTACGGCACCGGCACCGAGTTGATCCACGAGCGCTTTTACGTCCTTATCTTCGAGCTCCCATCGAGTGATTAACGCGTCGTCCGGTGTGGCACTTGTTCGGCGCTGATATTCCTTACGCCGCCGCCTCGGATACTCCAGCAGAACATCAAATTCGCCCAGTTCGGCTACATCCGAATTCAGCTTGTGCAGAGCCTCGAGCAACGAGGTTTTGCCTGCCTCGTTTTTCCCAACAAGACACGTCACAGGGCAAATATCGAACCACGTAGAGTCTTCGGCACACTTGAAATTTTTAACCTGCATAGACTTAAGTTTCATCGCAACACTCCAATCAAAAAGACAGCTCCTTCCATAAAAACACCTCCTTCCTTGTTGATACCCGCCGCTCAATGCCTCTACATTGCTGACGGGCATCTCGAGATCACTCGATCTCAACGTACAATAATATACTAATACAATTTGTCGGAATAGACAAATTAATTTTTACATATTTCACTTTTTAATGCCGGAAAAATGTAAGATTGTGCTGGACAGGACTTGTTCTAACTTAAGCTAAGCTGCAGGTATTAAAGCTGCGTGGGGAAATGAATATGATGAAAAAGTCGCCGCACTGAAATATCTTAAGGATTAGAATCAGATAGCGGAGTGGTCTGAAATTTTTAACGGATATTTGTTTAAGTATCATTGGGCCGAGTCGGCATGTCCGGTTCTGATTGTTGATGATTTTTGTCCTGAGTAGCTGGTTGTGATTTGTTTAGTAGTTGCTTGATAACCTTTTCGGTTATTATTTCGTTGTCCGGCGAGGATACTATCGAGTGAATCCCGTCGAATAACCAGTATGCACTTGACATGTTGTACTCCACACTGTCATCTTCTATGCCCGCATATCCGCCAAAGGGTGTAAGGAAGATTATCAGTGCTGCGAAACTCAAGAGAAGGAAGCCTCCGAAGAAACCCAGCAAGCCTGCGAAGAGAATATCGAATAATTTTGGGAATGTTACCTTAAACTGGCTTGTAAATAATATGTAGGTTAATCCGTACAGGGTTAAAAAAGAGCCTAGCGCGAGAACTGTCAGAGTCAGTGCCTCACAGCATCGGATATTGCTCGCTTCTTCAGGTAAAAAATCCATAACCGGCTGGGCCAGAAAAAGAGCTATGTAGACAGCCATTACGATATTAAACAGCATAGCCCACGTTTCATAGAAGCCAATTTTGACGGCAAACCAAATGCAAAGTCCACCTGCCAATATGCCGGCTAACAATACCATAAACTTTATCCTATTACTCTTTTTAGTTCTTCGAGGCTCGTGATCCCCGACGATACTTTTTTAAAGCCTTCTTTCCTTAGTTTAGTCCTGCTCTTTCTCTTGCCTTTATTTTTCAATTCATCAATCAGTGCTTTGTTAT
>CAYTNN010000030.1:26258-29458 GCA_964439135.1 uncultured Pirellulales bacterium | reverse complement strand
TCCACGACCTCGCAATTGGTGCACCAGTCGGCGGTGAATTTGATCAGGACCGGCTTCTGCTGCGATTTTGCGGATGCGATAGAGGCCGGGTCATAATCCTGCCAGTCCACAAGCTCCGGCCTGAAAAAGAACCAAAATGACAAGACGACCAGGAGCACGGCAATGCCCCGGACCAGCAGCTTGCGCGAGAGTTTGCTGCCGTAGGTGACCCAGGTGCCCCAGACCCAGACAGAGAAACTAAGCACCACAGCAAAATATAACAGGTTGATTCTGTTTTCCGCCGGGGCCGCCTTGATAAGCTTGACTGCGATGATGAGCAGCACAAAACCGAGCGTCTGCTTGAAAAGTTCCATCCAGCGTCCGCCTCTCGGCAGGCGTTTCGACCAGCCCGGCATGGAGGTCAGGATCGCGTAAGGAGCGGCCATGCCGAGCCCGATTACCATGATAGCCAGCGTGCCGAGCAGCAGCGACTGGCCCTGTGCCCAGACGAAAGCGACCGTCAGTATGCCGAAGCTGCAAGGCGTGCTCAGTATCGCCGCTAAAAATCCCATGCCGATCGAGCCGGCGTAACCTTTGCCGGAGCCGGACTTGCTCGCTATCGAAGAAGGCACGGCGAATGTGAAAATGCCAAACATGAATAGAGCCATGATGATCATCAGCATGGCCAGGGCCGTCACGATAGCGGGATTGCGCAGGTGGTCGCCCCAACTTAAGGTTCTGTCGTAGAAGCTCTGCAGGATAATATTGGCGCCGGCCAGGCACGCGAAGAACAGCAATATCCCGATGCAAAATGCCAGGCCCATCATAACCGATTGCCTCCGGCCCGATTTCGCCTGGTCGACGATTCGCATGATGATAAGGGGCAGGATCGGCCAGACGCATGGCATGATATTCAATCCCAGTCCGGCGATAAATGCCAGGGCCAGAGCGAACCAGGTCGAATAGGCCGGCCCTTTAGTCACTTGAACCGGCGCGGCTGTGTCACCCGGGGCCTGGAGACTAATCTGCTTCCAGGAATCACGCCGGTCCCATTCGATCTGCGTTTGCAGCTTCTTCTCGAACGGCGGCAGGCAGAGCTTACTCGTACAGGTAATCCCGCTGATTGTGACTTCGACATTACCGGTATCAATGGCCGTCGTCATTGTCGGAGCTTTGATTGTTTCGATCGGCACGAAAACGGTAAAATAGCCGGCGTAAACTTCGACTTTGCTGCCTACAGGATCGGTGAATATCTTCCATTTCGGAAAGACCGCCTCGCCGAAACCGAAGCTGCCGGATTTAGCTGCGACCTTCAGCTCGAATCCCGGCGCGGGTGCGGTTTCGGGCCTGGCATAATAGTGAAGGTCACCGGTACCTTCGAATATGACGGCGAGACCGAAGATCGCATCCATTTGAGCGGATTCGATGCGGACGGAGGAAAATTCGTTTTCGTACCTGGCCAGCTCGACGCCGGAGGTGAGACTGCCTGCAGTTGACGAATTCGGCTCGCCCTGATTTTGGCCCCAGGCACAGCACGCACATAAGAGCACACAGACCGCCGAGATTATGCCTGCACGCAGTTTAGCTTTTGATATTCCTGCAGTTCGTTCCCGCATAAAAGCTCAGAAACAATTGGAATAAGAATAATATTAGTCAGCCGGCTGTTCTTGTTGTTTTTCGGGTTCGGGTTTCGGCTGTTGGTTTTTGGCTTGTTCGACAGCCAACAAATCGGCAACGGTGGGCTTGTCCAGCAGGCCGCCGTCCAGAATCAATTGTACCTCGTCAGCGTCGAGGGTTTCGTATTTCAGCAGGGCCTTCGCTATGTTCTCGAGTCGCTCTTTGTTTGCTTCTATTAATTCCTTTGCTTTTGCATAAGCCTCGTCGGTAACCTTTTTTATCTCGCCGTCGATTGCTTCGGCTGTTCTCTCCGAATATTCTTTCTCGGGCGGCATCGCGTATACCATATCCATTACGCCCAAATCCGGTCCGTAGCTGATCGGGCCAAGCTCCTTACTCATGCCCCAGGTCAAAACCATCTGCTTTGTGATATTTGTCGCCTGTTGAATATCCGACTGGGCACCACTGGATAAATCATCACAGAAGATTTCTTCCGCAATCCGGCCTCCGAAGCACACCTGCAAAAGTGCCATGCAATATGTTTTCGTAAATATAGTTCTGTCTTTTTCCGGCAGGGCAAAAGTCGCTCCACCCATAGGCCCGCGAGGAATAATGCTTACCTTGTGAAGCGGATCGGCGTCTTTCAGCAGCGATTGCACGAGCGTATGGCCGGCCTCGTGATAAGCGATGATTTCTTTTTCCTTCTGGTCGATAACCCTGCTCTTTTTTGCTCTTCCCCACCGGACTTTGTCCCGCGCTTCTTCCAGATCGGCCATCTCGACATTGTCCTTGTTGGCCATTGTCGCAGCCAGAGCTGCTTCGTTAATAATGGCCGCCAGGTCCGCTCCGCTGAACATAGGCGTGCCGCGTGCCAGTCTCTCAAGATTGGAGTCGGGTCCCATCTTGACCTTCTTGGCGTGGACTCTCAATATCTCAACCCGGCCTTTCAGATCCGGCAACGGCACAAAGATTTGCCTGTCGAACCGTCCCGGGCGCGTCAGCGCATGGTCCAGGATGTCGGCACGGTTTGTCGCCGCTATTACAATGACCTGGTCGTTCGTATCGAATCCGTCCATCTCCACCAGGATCGCATTGAGTGTCTGTTCGCGTTCGTCGTGTCCGCCGCCTGCGAAGCCTGCGCCGCGTTTTCGTCCGATTGCGTCAACTTCGTCGAGGAAAATTATACAGGGCGAATTTTCCTTGGCCTGCTTGAACAAGTCACGTACACGCGATGCCCCGACTCCGACGAACATCTCCACGAAATCGCTGCCCGAGATGCTGAAGAACGGCACGTCCGCCTGTCCTGCTATGGCTTTTGCCAGTAATGTTTTCCCGCAGCCGGGCGGGCCTACGAGCAGAACTCCGCGAGGGATGCGGCCGCCAAGTCGCTGGAATTTTTTCGGATTTTTCAAAAATTCGATTATCTCCGCTACTTCTTCCTTCGCTTCGTCCACGCCGGCCACGTCATCAAATGTCACTTGGGACTTGTCTTTTCCCTGCAGCCGATGTTTGCTGCGACCGAACGACATCAGCATTCCGCCGGCCCCGCTGCGAAGGTTCCGGGCGAAGAAAAAGTAGAAAAATCCAATCAATAAAACCAGCGG
>CAYTNN010000030.1:0-26158 GCA_964439135.1 uncultured Pirellulales bacterium | reverse complement strand
GGCTTATTGTCTTGTTTATCGTTCATAATTTCATCTTCAGCACATCGTGATCCGGCTCACGATTCTACCATTTCCTTTCCATTAGTTCTACGATCTTCCGTGCCAGATTGTTTGCCGCAAGAGTCGAAGCATACTTAAAATCCTGCTGCTGGTATGTAGAATAACTTGCTGAGGCACTAACAGAAAGATGATCCATCATCAATTGTCCGGTCTTCAGATTTTTCCAATCAACAACGGCCCACACTTCAACTTCTTTTTCCAGAATTGTGCCTATTTCGGGATCGATGCTGAGCGCCAATTCACCTATTGATACTATCTGGCCGCTTATTACGGAATCGGCACGGTCCGAATCGGAAACTATTTTATAGGGCGTATCAACCTCAATACGTTTGGCCAGGGCATCGGAAAGCTCGAACTCCACACCTCGTCGAAAGCTCTGGTTATCGAACATTTCCAGACAGACGCTGCTGATATCACCCGGATATAGTGATTCATTAGAATAGCCGGCCATTCCGTCACATCCGCAAAGGCCAAAGCAAAGGGTAAAAGCGCACAAGAGAAAAAGTGCGGACAAAGATTTGCGTCCTATGCCCCGGTTTTTCAAGTTTTCTCTCTTAGTTTTCAAAAGGTGACTGATTTCCATGCTGCAACAGCTTACTTTTTGGCAAGTATTTCCTTTGCTTCTTCCGCCGCCTTACTGTCCGGCCAATTGTTCACTACCATATCATAATAAAGATTAGCGGATTGTCTATTTCCGGTTCTTTGATAATACCGGCCTATACTAAGCTGCTTGTAGGCTAATTGCTCGTCTATCTCGCTCAGTATCTCATCAATCCCGAGTTCTTTGGCATCTATAGGATATAGTAACTTGAATCTTCCGTAATAGCTTTTTGCCGAGTTTAGGCATGAAGCATCATAAAACGTCCTTTTATGCTCTTGAGGCTTATTATACACAGCGTGTTTATTGCGAGCCATACCAAGCAGTGCATTCCTGCCAACCGGCCCCATTTCCCATTCCAATGATATCTCCCACCATTTGAGAAATGCTTCGTTGAATTTTTTCCTTCCTTCGTAGTTTTCAGCCACAGCAACAGATGCTTTTATCCCCATTTGTGTGTCGAGACCGACCCGGTCGGTAATCTTTTCCATAATTCTGATACCCTCGGCATATCCTTTGATCTTGATGAAACCGAGTAATGTCTTTTTTTTGCCGGCCAAATAAGCCGTCGCTATAGCAAATTCCCTGTCCAATGCAGCCTCTCGAAATCCGCTTTTAGGATATTCGGTCAGCAGCTTGTTATAATTCCTGACGGCCTTTGTAAGCTTCACTTTACAATAATATATTTCAGCCTTGATGAAAAGATCGAAATCAGGCCCTGCAATCTCCGGAAAGTCCTTCTTAATCGCATTGTAGGCCTTGCGGGCGGCCTTCGTCTGGCCGGTGTTGACGAACTTCTTGGCTTCGGCCACTGCAAGCAGGAATTTGTCTTCACCATCGGCAGAGACGGCCTTGAATTCCCGGCCCTCCAGTCGCCATGTGCCCGCCGAGGCCGTCGAAATAGCCGACAGCATGACGGCTACAGTCAATATTACGAATCGCATTCTGTATCCCGGCATAATTAAAATCTTTTTAAGGTTCTTCATTTCATTAACCCGACAGGAACCATCGGACATTATACTCATTTCTGCAACCATTGCAAACACGCACTTGAAAATATAATCGACAGCCGATTTTCCGCTCATATAACAAAAAAACTTGTTTTTTTATTCGTTCGGGGCTATAAAGCTCCAAACGAATCAATCATATTTTCTGTTAGATAAAGGAGCTATAAAATGGCTAAGTATTTGTCGAGAATTTTATTGATTGTCGCAGTAAGCCTTTCTCTGGCATATTTATCCGGCTGCCAGACGGACGGATTTGGCAAGGAGCCGGTTCGCCGAATCGCCGTTGAGGATTACGCGGACAGGATGAAGGCCGGCTGGATCGGACAAATGGCCGGCGTCGGCTGGGGCGGGCCGACAGAATTCCGCTATAAAGGCGAGATTATCCCGGAAGACAAAATGCCATCATGGAAGCCGGAGTTGATCAACCAGTTCGGCCAGGACGATATTTACGTCGAGATGACATTCCTGCGAACGCTGGAACTATACGGGATGGATGTTTCGATTCGCCAGGCCGGGATCGACTTTGCCAACAGCGGCTACCCGCTCTGGCACGCCAATAATGAAGGCCGAACGCTTCTGCGACGGGGAATCGCACCTCCGGATTCGGGCCACCCGGAATTCAACAAACACGCCGACGACATCGATTACCAGATCGAGGCCGATTATGCCGGCCTGATTGCACCGGGTATGCCCAACGTGGCGATTGAGCTTGGCGAGACTTTCGGCCGGCTGATGAACTACGGCGACGGACTCTACGGCGGCCAGTTCGTTGGCGGTATGTATGCCGAGGCCTTCTTCAAAGATGATATGGAAAAGATTGTCCGCGCGGGACTGAAGTGTATCCCACAGGAAAGCCAGTACGCCGAGTGTATTCTCGATGTGCTCACCTGGTATAAGCAAAATCCCAACGATTGGCAGAAGACATGGCAGCTTGTCAAGGAGAAATACCAGGACAATCCAGACTACCGCAGATTCTCCTGTGATAAGGGCGACTTCAATATCGACGCCAAGATCAACGGTGCCTATATCGTGATGGGCCTGCTGTATGGCGAAGGTGACCCGGACAAGACGATTATCATCTCGACTCGCTGCGGCCAGGATTCCGACTGCAATCCTTCGAGCGCCGGCGGTATCTTCTTTACGACGATCGGTTTTAAGAATCTGCCGGAGAGATTCAAATCGGCGTTAAATCCCGAAGGCAAATTCAGTCACACACCGTATAACTTCCCGATGCTCGTCAGCGTGAGTGAAAAACTCGTCCGTCAGTCGGTCGTGCGTGCCGGCGGACGAATCGAAAAAGACGATGGCGGCAAAGAAACATTCGTCATTCCGGTCAGGAAGCCAAAGCCCGGCAAGTTCGAACAGTGCTGGGAACCGGGCCCCATCGCCAACAGCAGGTTCACCGAAGCGGAAATGGCGAAAATCACCGCTATCGCGGGCAAAGATATTTCCGAGGCCGTCTCGAAATTCGCGCCCGGCTGGAAGGTCAAAAGCTGCGGATCGGATATGGACCCGGGCCTGAAAGAAGAAGAGATGGGCCAGAGCAACGTTCTTGTCACCCATCCGCTCGAC
Organism: uncultured Pirellulales bacterium; assembly: GCA_964439135.1. GTDB lineage: Bacteria > Planctomycetota > Phycisphaerae > Sedimentisphaerales > Anaerobacaceae > JAFGPJ01. The sequence goes on along the minus strand of CAYTNN010000030.1, from coordinate 22,921 downwards.
CGCAGAACCGGCTGTCAACTTTCACGGCAGGTAAAGCTCCCCGCCGGCAAGAAAACCACGCTGCATCTGACCGTGGGACATCATCCCGAAGGTGACTGGGATTTAATTGTCGCCGTCGACGGCAAAGAAATCGCTCGCAAGCCCGTGAGTAAACAAACCACCGGCCGCGACAACTGGATGCAGACCGAGGTCGATCTGTCCGAATTCGCCGGAAAAGAGGTCAAGCTCGAACTGATAAACCAACCGACCGGCTGGCAGTTCGAGGCCGGGTACTGGGCGGAGATTTCTCTGGTAAGCCAATAGAAGCAGTTTGTACTTGATATTTCTTTGGGCGGCGGTAAGCATAATGCAACCGCCGCTTTTTTTATTTCGTTCTTTCCAGCACGGCTGCTTTTGGCCTGGTTTGATTGACGGACGGTCTCGATTCCGGCATCATTCAATGACGACAACACTCCTATATCGTTGGTCGAAGACGGAGGCTATAAGGAAATCGCCGTATTTTTGCACAAGCACGGTGCTAAAGAGTGATCAGCGTAATAATTCTTAAAGTTGCAATTTGCCCCAAAGTGCTGTATAATGATGCAGTAAATCTTCATGGAAACGATGCAGGCTCCCTGAAAGGTGAACTATAATGAAACACATAAGACTTCTTTGCCCGGTCATGATTTTAGTGCTCGTTACTTTTGGGTGTAAGAAGAAAGAATCCGAGCCGGCGCAGCAAGCCGGCGTTCAGAAACAAGTGCAACCGGCAAAAACACCTGCATCGGCGAAAACAACGAAACCCGCCGGGCAATCCCTAACGGCTTCGGCTGATACCGAGAGCAAGACCGCCGAAACAACCACAGCCGCCCAACCAAATCAGGATCCCGAACTAACTGAATCGCTGAAGAAAGCGGTAGGCACCGGTGATGTAGAAAAGATACGGTCAATTATTGCTGCAGGCGTCGACGTCAACACAACAGCTAATAGTGGAGCAACGCTGCTGCACATAGCCCTTTTGGGGGGTCATGAGGATGTGGCGGCACTGCTTATCGCCAAAGGCGCCGACACTCACGCAAAGATGACGGACGGCACGACGCCCCTGCACTTTGCCGTCCTGCGAAAGTGTAAGGAGATCGTTAATTTCCTACTCGACGATGGTGCGGATGTCAATGCCATAGGAACAAATCTCGGCACCCCGCTCCACATTGCGGTGAATACCGGCAACGTAGAGATTGCCGAGATGCTTATCGCCAAAGGTGCCGATGTCAATATCGAAAACAAGCGAGGCCAAACTCCGTTAATGGTCGCCAAGCAGAAAGGATCCAAGACTATGCTTGAACTGCTGGAGAAACACGGAGCCGAATAATCATTAAGTTACAACCATGTGAAATTATTTTGGAGAGAGCTTGAAAAATGTCACGAGACCTTGATCGCAGAAACTTTCTAAAGAAATCCGTTATCGGCACCGCCGCGATTACATCGGCTTTGAGCCTGGAAGAGCAGGCCCTGCTGGCAGCAATGAAGAAACCGAACGAACCGCGCGCAGGCTCGGTCAAAGGCCTGCCGGCAGGTCAAATCGGGAAAGTCAAAATCAGCAGAATAATCTGCGGCGGGAATCTGATCGGCGGATACGCCCACAGCAGGGATTTGACGTATGTCTCGGCCCTGCTGAAGCACTACTTCACGGACGAAAAGATTATCGAGACGCTCCAGATATGCGAGGAGAACGGAATCAATACGATTATTACCGGCTCCGGTTCTGCGGAACTTATCAAAAAATACCGGGAGGAAAGAGGTGGGCAAATCCAGTGGATCCTCCAGTGCACAGCCAAAACGGACGATCTTACGGGTGACGTCCAAAAGGCAATTGACGCCGGAGCCGTCGGGGCCTTTCTGATCGGCAATATCGGGGACCTCTGGGCTCGAAATGAAAGGATGGATCTGATTGGAAAAGTCGTCGATTTCATCAAAGACAACGGAATCATCGCCGGTGTCGGCGGGCATAATTTAGAAACGCCCATGGCGTGTGAAAAAGCCGGCCTGAATTCCGACTTCTATATGAAAACGCATCACAGCACCAAATACTGGTCAAAGCGGCAACCGGGGCAGGATAAGGATGTCATCGACAACTACGATACAGATAATTATTGGGACAAGGATCCCGATAAAACCGTCGAGTTTATGAAGACGATGGAAAAGCCGTGGATCGCTTACAAGGTCCTGGCCGCCGGGGCGATTCATCCCAGGGACGGCTTTAAATACGCATTCGAGAACGGCGCCGATTTCGCCTGCGTGGGAATGTTTGATTTTCAGATTATCGAAGACGTCCTTATTGCAAAAGATATTTTATCAGGTAAAATAAACAGAGAACGGCCATGGAGAGCTTAAAAATAAGAACCGTGAACCTTTATCGTACTTATCACAGATGGAAGGGACAAAAATTATGTCAGACAAAAATGTAAATCGTCGGGGATTCCTGAAGAAGTCCATCGCCGCATCGGCGGGAGCAACTTTGGGACTGAAAAGTTTCGAAGAGCAGAACCTACTCGCAAAAATGGCGGAGAAATCCACCGATAACAAGTCCGGCTCGGCCGGCAATAAACTGCCCTTCGGCAAGATAAAGGATCTCAAAATCAGCCGAATATTCTGCGGCGGCAATCTTATCGGTGGCTGGGCTCACAGCAGGGATTTGATGTACGTCTCCTCGCTGGTCAAAGCCTATCATACCGATCAAAAGGTATTCGAGACGCTGGAGCTGGCCGAAAATAACGGAATCAATACGATTCTGACCAATCCCGTCTCCGACAGGGTCATGAATCGTTACTGGAACGAGCGGGGCGGCAAAATCCAGTGGATATCGGATTGCGCAACGGGCGCGACCATCGAGGAAGGCATCAAACGTTCCGTCGACGGCGGTGCACACGCAGTATACATCCAGGGCGGACTGGCAGACAGCGCAGTCAAAAAAGGCCAGGTCGATCCGCTGGGTAAAGCGCTGGATTACATCCAGCAGTTCAAGGTGCCGGGCGGCATCGGAGGCCATGACCTGACGACAATCAAGGCATGCGTCGATGCCGGCTTAAAACCCGATTTCTGGGTCAAGACGCTGCATCCGGACAATTACTGGTCAGCGACACCAAAGGAAAACCGTAAGGAATTCGATGTCATCGGACCTAACGGCCCGGACCACGGTGATTATCACGACAATATGTGGTGCCGCAATCCTCAGGAGACCGTCGATTATATGAACGATCTGGAAGAGCCGTGGATTGCCTTTAAGGTACTGGCCGCCGGCGCAATTCATCCCAGCGTCAGTTTCAAGTATATCTTCGAAAACGGCGTCGATTTTGCCTGCGTGGGAATGTTCGATTTCCAGATTATCGAAGATGTACTCATTGCCCAGGATGTTTTCTCAAAGAAGATAAACCGCCAGCGTCCCTGGAGAGCATAAAAAAAACTACTACTGACCGTTAGTAGTCTTTGAACCTTCGCATCCATTCGGGCCAGTCTTCGGGATGGGCGCCGCCGGCTTTGGTCCAATCGTTTGCCGTGTCGAACTCGCGATGCCATTTCAAAGTCCACAGCTCCTTTAGGCCGACCTTACGGACAGACCAGTCCATGAAAAGACCGTTTATCCCTCCATTGTGCCGGTCGATGCAGACCCGCCACATATGACCGTCAAAGGCAGCCCACTTGTATGGTGGATGGAGGTCCTCATATTCCGGTGGCGGATCGGTGTCTTCCGGCCAGACGCTTGAATACCGGCAGTCGGTTAAGACCGGAACGTTACCTGGGCCTTTAACGTGGCTTGTTACCCACAACGTTGCATAGGTGATGGGCCCGGGATTGCCTTCAGGCCAAGGATCGCAAACGAATCCGTTCAGGCCGTAGCTGCCACGAAGCAGCTCAATTGTATAAAACTTGCGATGCGACCATGCGGCAGATTTGTCGCCAAGCCACGAATCCATGGGCCATTGATTCGGCACGATTCTTGTGGCCATCGGGCACAAGAGCATATCATTCATGTCGGGGCAGTAGGCCAACAAGGGGGTAAAGGTGTCTTCCCATAATAAGTAACGAAAGAACTTGCCGTCATTGTCGGCGGTGTACATAGAGAAAGTCAGGCCCCACTGGCGCAGAATTGCCTGACACTTAGTCGCTTTGGCCTGGTTCTTGACGCGCTGCAATGTAGGCATCAATATCGCCATTAATAGCGCAATGATGGCAATCACCACTAAAAGCTCTATGAGCGTAAAACCTTTAGCTCTGCGCATGACAGGTCTCCTTCTCTTTAAGAAACAGTCTTGCACGGCCAACGCTTCATTCCAGGTTGATACACTCGATGTCTGTGTAATATACCTCTAATGCTGTACTTCTGCAAGGTTTTTTAAATATTCCCCATTTTTTACGCAGTCAATACAGCACAAATTAGTAGTCCTTGAAATTCCTCATCCATTCCGGCCAATCCTCAGGGAAAACTCCGCCAGCTCTGGTCCAATCACCATTTATATCGAACTCGCGATTCCATTTCAACGTCCATAACTCTTTGAGCCCAACCGTTCTGGTGGAGAAATCCGCAAAGACGGCATTTGTGAATCCGTTGTGCCGGTTGAGGCAGAGCATCTTCATTGCGTTCGTACTCCAACCGTCCACCTGGCCTTCGAATTGGGGCGGCTGGTCCGTGTGGTGCGGGCGTGTATCCCACCAGTAGTCATCCAGAAACAGAGGGATATTGGCGACACCTTTGACATCGCGATTCCGCCAGTACCACTCAGCAGGTCTACCGCCCTCCCGGCCCGGCAGAGGATCGGTGATACATATATTGATTCCGTAGCTGCCGTGCTCATCGTAAGAATTCGTCCAGGCTCCGAATGTGTTGTCTACTTCTTCCTCGCGGGGTTTCGTTGCCGTAGGGCAAAAGCATAGAGACGGATTGTCCAGATAGTAAGGGCGCATTACGACCATCCAGCTATCTTCATAATATGCGCCGTCGTTCCAGCCCCTGTGGAAATGGCCGTTGTTGTCGTCCGTATATAGAGAAAAGTAAAGGGCCCACTGGCGCAGATTCGATTGGCAGGAAACCGCACTGGCTTGTTTCTTGACCCGTTGCAACGCCGGCATCAATATCGCCATCAATAAAGCAATGATGGCAATTACAACCAAAAGCTCTATTAATGTAAAGCCTTGTGGTTTGCGCATGATGCTAACATCTTAGAACTCCGGTATTGGTGATCCGCCTGGCCAGCTTAATTTAAAAGAATTACCGACCGGATACGCCGAGACCCGTTCGACGTGCGAATCCACAAACGACGCATTGGCGTAACCATGATCCATGTCTTGACTGGGAGCATCATGGAATGTAGCAAAGTGGTCGTCTCCGACGCCAGGGGTAGCACGTAAATTGTTGTCATTTATCGGCGCATTCCCCAATTCCGGCACACGCCAACAATTCTCCTCAGAGAAGAAAAACACGCGCGTGGGATTCTTGACCTGGGATTCATTCCTGATTCTTTCTATATTAGTGCGATATTGTTGGGGCACCGAATTCCATGCATCTCCATTGAGGTAGGAATTCATAGTGTAACCATATTGAGGATCGACTGGTATAGTTTTGCCGTCACAATTAGCACAGCCAACCGTTCTGGCAACAAGATCGAAGTCGGGACACAGGTGAATCTCTTCACTCTTCAGATATGGCCAAAGTCCGCCGGCAAGGTCCGGATTCTGGTTGAGATTTTTGGTGGCATCGTGCCATCGGCAGCCTGTACCCCCATCATTGTATAGCCAGGTGAATGAATAAGGGAAATTGCCGTCCCAATCGCCTAAGTACATATTCGACGCCAGGCCGTACTGTTTCAGGTTGTTTCTACAAATGATCGCTCTTGCCTGCTTTTTAACCCGCTGCAGTGCCGGCATTAATATTGCCATTAATATCGCTATTATGGCAATCACTACGAGAAGCTCAATTAACGTAAAGCCCTTTCTTTTCTGCATGCTGCCGCTCCTTTCTTATCCGAACGTCTTAGTATTGTTCATAGTAACAAATGCATTTGGGGCGGATGATAAAGTAGCGACTTTTTGCCTCTATCACATTAATAAAGCTTGTCACTATCTTTAATCAAAACCTCATGTACTCCTCAGTTTCATTTGTCTTGACCTACTATATATTATAACACAATTAGTTACGGTAATGCAATCCAACAATTATAATTTTTTTTATGGCCCGAAAACCAATAAAACCGGATTAATGCCTCTGCAAGACATAAAAATGCCTCCAATCGTAAAAATCCGGGCTATATTCCGATTTCCGGCAAAATTTAGCTCTATCTTCCGCCTTTTTACCGGATACATAATTTGACCTGAGAGGGAATGAGTCTAAAGCCCAGACTAACAGGTATCAGGGGCAGGATTATTTATCCGATTCGGCCCTTTTTTACCTGATTCTGTTTGGATTTGACGATTGTTCGACTATACTTTAATTAGAGGGCCGGATATAAAAGGCTATTCCGATCATAAGCATTAATCAGGCCCAGGCAGTTCCACATAATACTAGGGGGGAAAAGCAATGGGAATTCAGAATTTTTCAGAAGATATCCTTCTAATCACTTTGCCTCAGCAGCCGCAGCGCGGGCAGGAGATCGAAATTGTCAACAAGCTGCTAAGTGACTCAGTGGACTTTGACGTGATGGTTGACTTCTCCGAAGTTGAAATCCTGACTTCAGGAAGTATATGCGGCATGATAATACTGGATAAACTGCTCAAAGGATCCGGACGTAATCTTGTCTTTTTTAATCTTCCTTCAGCAATCAAACAAATCTTTGTGCGGACGGGCCTTCTTACAGTTTTCGATTTTGCTGACGATGAGCTTGATGCCTTACAGTATCTTCAAGACAAAAATACATCAATAGCGGAGTGTTAATCACTTATCTAAAGGCAGGGCCCGCTGCTCAGAGGCATTGCTTTCTTTACGGACATATCTTGCAGTTGCAGGCGTCAAAATCCCTCGTCTTCCTCGCTCAGTTTCGATTACACCTCACTATTCTTTCTATCAAACAGCTTCCACACTTCTGAAAACTCCGGTTTGAGTATTTCCGGCGAATTCCAGGCAGAGCGCAGCATTTTGCCGGGGACGGATCCGGCTCGATACATCTTTACAAAAATAGCATCCGGCAAATTGCTTTCCTTGACGCTGGATGGCCAATAGCTTATAGTGTGGCGTTTTGAGCGGACAGCTTATTATTGTTGCTATATAGGAGCTTGCTGGAATGGCAAAAAAGAGTCAATGTCTTAAATGTACCGGGCTGTGCTGCAGGTACTTTGCGCTGCCCATCGAAACACCGGAAGATAAGGAAGACTATGACGATATACGATGGTATCTGTGCCATAAAGATATCACGGTCTTCGTAGAGGACGGTGACTGGTATATCAACATGAAGAACAAGTGCAACCACCTCTCGGAAAAGGACTATCACTGCAGGATTTACGACAAAAGGCCGAATATCTGCAGAAAATACCGTCATTCGGATTGTGATTTCGTCGAGGGCGAATACGATTACGAGCTGCACTTTACCGACGATAAGCAAATGGAAGAGTATATAAAGATAAAATTCGACAACAACGTCATCGAAAAGCAGAAAGGCAAAAGCGCCAGGCGTAAGCGTAAGGCTAAGAAGAAATGAAAATACCGCCGGTAAAGGGAACGAGGGATTTTTATCCGCCGGACATGGCGATTCGCAATTTCATCGTGGACGGCTGGAAAAAAGTGTCCCTGCGGAACGGCTTCGAAGAATATGACGGGCCGATTTTCGAGTATCTGAAAATGTACCAGATAAAGAGCGGCGACGAAATCGTCGAGCAGCTTTTCTCGCTCACCGACCGCGGCGGCAGAGACCTGGCCTTAAGGCCCGAAATCACGCCGACGCTGGCACGAATGGTCAACCAGCAAATCAACGCCCTGCCGAAACCGATAAAATGGTTCTCCGTTCCAAGACTCTTCCGGGCCGAACGTCCCCAAAAAGGTCGGCTTCGTGAGTTCTTCCAGTGGAACATCGACATAATCGGCATAAATCAGTCCACAGCCGATGCAGAAATCATTTTCACCACCGTGGATTATCTCAGAAATGTCGGGCTGACGCCGAACGATGTCAAAATCAGGATTTCAAGCCGAAAATTATTGGCGGCCATGCTAAAGAGCTACGGCGTCCCCGATGAAAAACTCGAATCTCTTTATGTGGTTCTCGATAAAAAAGCCAAGCTGCCTGCCGATACATTCGAGAAAATGCTCGCTGAACAGGTGCCGGACAAAGAAACGCTTGCCAGAATATCGGCATTTATGGAAATCGATTCGCTGCCGGAACTCGGAGAATTGATAGACGCCGGATCTGAGGAGTTCGTGGCGTATAATGAAATAAAAGAAGTCCTCGATACATTGGAGACAATGGGAGTGGGTGACTTTTGCATTTATGACCCGGGCATCGTTCGGGGACTGGCCTACTACACGGGCATCGTGTTCGAGGTGCACGACGCCGTCGGCGACCTTCGAGCCATCTGCGGCGGCGGCAGATATGACAATCTCCTTCGTGATTTTGGTGGCCCGTCAATTTCGGCTACCGGGATGGGGATGGGCGATTGTGTGCTGGAGATACTGTTAAGAGAAAAAGGATTGCTGGATAAACAGGTCCCGAAGCGTCAGATCGACTATTTTGTCGCTTGCATAGGCCACATCGGCAACGAAGCGTGGCGGATTATCGCAAAGCTGCGTTCGATGGGATACTCGGCCAATATCAGCTATAAGACGGGAGGTCTTTCGAAACAGTTGAAAGAAGCTTCGGCGCAAAACGCCGGGAAGTGTATAATCATAGGCGAAGAGGAACTCAAAGAAGGCAAAATCGGCATCAAGGATATGGCTACCGGCGAGCAGGAGCTTATGAGCCGCGATGAGTTCTTCTCCGTGTTGGACTCCGCTTAAATGCACGTAATTTAGCGGGCGATTCAGAGCGTATACAAACTGTATTTGGAAGGAAGAAAAATGAGATTCTGCAGATTAGTCATGGTGGTTCTGCTGCTGTCAATTTTGTGCCTGCCCGCTTCGCAGCTCCGGGCTCAGCGACCCCAGAGCATCATATCCCCGGAAATTGACTCTCAACATCGTGTGACGTTTCGCCTGCTCGCACCCAACGCCAAACAAGTCGGCTTGCAGGCCCAGTTCTCACAGGCAGCTCGGCCGATGACCAAAGACAGCAAAGGTATATGGCATGTGACTCTGGGCCCGGTCAAGCCGGATATCTACGAATATACTTTCCTCGTGGACGGCCTGCAGGTTGTCGATCCATCCAATTCATGGCTCAAAGTCTGGCTGCGGAACTCGAAGAACCTCGTCGAGATACCCGGCGACGAGCCGATGTTCTACGAAGAGCAGCAGGTCCCTCACGGCACGGTGCACATACACAAATACCAGTCAAAATCCCTCGGTGTCCCGCGCCGGCTTTATTTATACACGCCGCCCGGCTATGAGACAAACCGGGACACAAAATATCCCGTGCTGTATCTGTTCCACGGATTCGGCGACACGGAGGATGCTTGGACCGGAGTCGGACGGGCCAATCTTATCATGGACAATCTCATCGCCGGAAACAAGGCAAAGCCGTTCGTCATCGTGATGCCTTACGGCCATACGCCGGCGTCCCCCCCGGTTATGCAAAGCATAGGAAGGTATGGGGCGTATGAGAAGGACCTGATCGAGGATATCATTCCATACGTCCAGAAGTACTATCGTGTAAGCTCAGAGCAGAAAGACCGCGCCATTGCGGGCTTGTCCATGGGTGGCGGCCAGTCGCTGACAATAGGCCTGGGTAATCTTGATTTATTCGGCTGGGTCGGTGCGTTCAGCTCGGCTATCCCGGAGCAGCAGAATCTCGACAAACTGCTGGCCGAACCTGAATCGATAAACGAAAAACTTGAGCTGCTGTGGGTCGGCTGCGGCAGGCAGGGCTTCCTTTTCGAGGCAAACCAGAAATTTATAGAGCGGCTTAAGGCAGATAAGATCGAGCATACAAGCCACTTTACAGAGGGTGCCCACGAGTGGCGAGTATGGCGGAATTATCTGAACGAATTGGCCCCGCTGCTGTTCAAGCCGGATAAGTAACCTTCGAGACCCTGCCTCATGGATGCGAGTCTCATTGCGCAGAGCAAAGGTTCCAGTGAACCCGGCGGTTAACAACCGAAGCGAGTAAAAATGAAGGACTCTTCTCCAAATCATTATGAGCGGGCTTTCGAGAATTGGCTTATAGACAATCGAATCGAGTACGAATCGGTAGACGAGCACAAAAGAACGGCCTTCGGACATTCCGACATTAAGAGCTTCGATTTTTTATTATACCCGCCCGAGAGGCCAATCGTCATCGCCGAGGTAAAGGGCAGAAAGTTCAAGGGCACCAGCCTGGCCAAATTGGCGGGCTTCGAGTGCTGGGTTACAATCGGAGATATCGAGGGCCTGACAAAGTGGCAGCGGGTCTTTGGCGAGGGCCACCAGGCAATATTTGTTTTTGCCTACAAAACCGAGAACATCGACGTTGATTTTGACGGCAGGGATTATTTCGATTTCGACTCGAACAAGTATCTGTTCTTTTGCGTTAAGCTGGATGATTACCGCAAGTTCATGAAACGCCGCAGCCCGAAATGGCAAACGGTCACATTACCCGCAGAAAAGTTCCGCGACTGTGCCGTTCATATCAGTGATTTTTTGCTTTGATATCGCACTTCGTGTCTCTGACAGTTTTCTGCCGCTGGAAGAACACTTAGGCATGAAATATGAGAATGCAGGTTCGGCGTTATCCCCCGATGAAGGACCAGATGATGTTGGCGAGTCTCACATATGCATTGCCCCAGGCGTCCTGGCGAAAAAATTGTGTCGGCGCATCAGGATTGCCGATAAATGGTCGAAGGACCCAGGCCATCTGAATTCCCACGAACGCATAGATGACCAGCCATGCCCGCAACAATGTACGATGTCGCCGGTTGCGCCGGATGAGAGGCTCGTAGAATCGCCGAAGCAGCCACTGAGCCGTGAGACTGGCGCTGCCGAACATCAGCGTGTTGAACAAAATCGCCCCCCGGTAATTCGAAAAAGATATGTACCATAACACAGTGAAAGGAGCGAAGGATGCCAGGACAATAGTCAGCCCCGCCTGTGTTGCCAGCAATGCCCGCAAAGAGTACGAAAAGTCCGACCGCAATCCAAAAAGTGTATTAACCACAAAAAAACTCGGCAAGCTCAGAGCAAACGTACCCATCAGGAGAAAGGGCACCTTGACAGCCGAAAAGACGACCTGCCAGAAGCGCTCGCCGAACACCCCGCCGAAACTACCCATTACCGCCCCGTACGTAATTCCAAACACGGCTATCAGCAGCCCTAATTGCGCTAATTTCTTTGCCGTGTGATCATCCTCGACAACCCACGGTCTTGCTCTCAGCACATGTTCGGCTTGAAGTAACATCGTCCTTACGCTCCGCTATACAGACCGGGTGGCAGCCTCAAAGCCGAAGGCTTTGGGGATGGTAAACGCCAGATAAACCATCCCCAAGCTGCGCTTGAGGCTGCCACCCTTACCTCATCTATCCACAAATTCAACTATCATAATGTACTAAACCATTAAAGGGAAAACAGGTTGGCCAATGCATGCAATACGGCAATAAAGAAATTGCTTTCACGTTCACGAAACCACTCAAACGGCGCCATTGGGTATCCGATGAACGGACGAAGGACCCAACTCATTTGGGCTCCGACGAGTGCAAAGACAATCGTCCATATCCTGAAAACACTTTTTGCTTTCCGGGTCGTAATCTTCCCCATATGATCAAGAGCGCCTGTCGGCTCGATTTTCTTACCCCCAGTCTCTTCGCCCTGGCCGTTTTCCAGACTCACTTCAAAATTGGACAATTCGATGTCTTCCTGCACGATGACCAACCGGTCTAATGTGCGCAACAGAAATCCAAGCCCTAACACACCTGCCACAGTGCTTGTGCCCACATTCAACAACACCATGAACGGATAACTCTTTGTGCTCAAGGCGAAAAAAACAACAATCGGTCCCAACGATGCCAGCACTGCCAGCATCACGCCTAACGCAGCAATCAGGAGACGAAGAGCCGAGATTACGGACAGCCGCGTCCCAATGAGCGCATTGAATACATAAAGGGAAGGAAATGTCACTGCGAGTGTGAGAAAAAACAGCATCGGCAGCTTGATGGCGCTGGCAATCATCTGCATGTATGCCTGCCCCCCCGTCCGGATCATCGCGAATGTACCCATGCACAATCCATACAGGACGCCGAGCAACACAATAGAGACCGACAGTCCGGCAACAGGAGTTGTAAACCGGCCTTCCGCCAGTGACGAAATGCGAGTTGCATCCCCACGCAGAATCTTATCCAACTGCTTGAACCATTTGAGCATCTTAATCGTCTCCCATTTCACTTTTTACAGCCATATTCATACCGTGACTCAACGCTTTATTACAGAGCATACGACATATGTACGACAGCCGCCTTACCTCGATTTCTCCATTGTATTTCTTTTCGGAACAAATGCAAAAGCGTTTTTGCAGATTTTTTGGGACGCCCCAACACCTGATTTGGAGGTGTTCTACCGGTAAGTTTGATGTGGACGCTGGACGGTATTGCAGATAAAATCCCTCGTCTGGTAAAAAAATAGAAACAAGTTTATAAAGAAATTACCGGAGGCAACAAAACATGATCAGGAATATTTTGTATCTGGCTGCCGGGGCGATAATTCTGGCCGGTTGTGTCCATGTCCACGAGAGCAAGCGCTTCAATGAGAACAAATCCCCCGCGGCCATTCATGTTGAAAAACAGGGCCGCCTGTTGCGTCATGTCGTGCTGTTCAAGTTCAAGGACGGCACAACCGACGCGCAGATTGGCCAAATCGAGCGAGCTTTCTGTGCACTTCCGGACAGGATCCAGGCGATACACGATTTCGAATGGGGCACGGATGTAAGCGTGGAGAATCTCCAACAGGGATTTACCCACTGTTTCGTTGTGACCTTTCGCAGTAGAGACGACAGGGCAAAGTACCTGCCGCATCCGGCCCACAAGATGTTCGGCGAACGCCTCGGTCCTCACCTGGACAAAGTCCTTGTTATCGACTACTGGACAAGATAGCCGATTTTATCGGCTTATGCGCGATTGAGTACCCTTAGATATGAGAATCGGGACTTATATTGCATTCTTCGCTTGCGTTTTTCCGGCTCTTTTGGTATTCTATATCTTATTAGGAACAACAGTGCATTCAAGGAGAAAAAGTCAGATATCTTAGTAAGGAGATATTGTGAAAACAACCATCATTTTGCTCGTTGTTGCAGCGATTCTGTTCTTCGTTGCCGGTTGCGGTCCGGGCCAGCCATTTGAGATAGAAGGCATGCATACGCCTCAATCTGAATCACCGGCGCATGTAGTGGCGGCCAGATAAGTCTTATTAGTCGAGCAAACATGACACGAGATAACAGCAGTCGAAGTGGATGAGTTGTTTCTTAATCGTTTTTATCGGCCAACACCAAAAAAGTAAAATACCGATAGCAGGTATGGACTTACGCAGATTAGTATCGGATTACACGATAGCCCTGCCAAATGCTTCTCAAAGTCCATAAGCATGTACTCAGTTTTTCTCAGAGACACCGTAAAATCCTGAGTAATTCCACAACCAGGCGCATATATTTATATAGCTGGCCAAAGATTCGAATATTAACAGTCATTTTTGCAGGAAAATAGTTCGGATGGGCATGTTTTACATCATTATTGGCACGTGCATTATAATGCTTGAGAATTTTCTTCAAAATAAGCGCAATAAATCCAGGAATTGGGCGTCTATACCTATATCGCTGACAATGGAATGCTATCTCGTATCAGGCTTACAAGCGAGCATTTTGCAGGGCACTCATTTTGCGATGTTTCGAAAAAAAAGCAAAAAAGTTCAAAACCGTAACAAAATGGTAACATTTAACCTGCATAATCACACTTATAGGTGGCTATACAAAATTTATACCGACAGTTACTCTTTACAAGAAAGGTTTTAGGGTGAAGAAGTCTCGAATAATTTTTATCGTGATTATCGTCCTCTTAGTGGTCGCTACCGGGATTGGGGTGGCGATCAGGGCCAAATTCAAAGGTGGCAAAAAGCCCACGATAGTCCGTATCGAAAGCGCTCAGCGCGGGGAGTTGATAGAGTTCGTCAGCGCTCCCGGTGAGATCGAGCCAAAAACGAATGTGGAGATCAGCGCAAAGGTATCGGCACGGATTGTCAAGCTTCCCTACGATGAAGGGGATATTGTGACTTGCGGCGATCCAAATGCGAATCCCCCGGTTCCGGCATCGGTTCTGGTTCGTCTGGATGCGAAAGATTTGGAAACCCGGCTGACATCGGCCGAGGCCGGACGCGCCGCTCAGGTTGCACAGACAGAAGTCGATAAAGCCAGAATTGCCAGTCAGCGGTCGAGCCTTACCGGCCTTGACGCCTCACTAAAACAAGCCCAGCGTGATTTGGAACGCCAGAAAGGACTGCTCGAATCAAAGGACATCGCTCAGGCTACTTTCGACCAGGCCCAGTCTAAATATGACGAACTCAAGTCACAGTATGAGGCTGCCATGCATACGCTGGAATCGGCGAACCTCAATTTGGTGGTGTTACAACATAACCTCGAGGTCGCCGATGCGGGAATCGAACAGGCGAATGAGGCTCTCAGCCATATGACGATATCTTCACCCATCGACGGTGTAGTGACCCGGCTCGAAGCCGAGGTGGGAGAGATGGTTATCATGGGAACGATGAACAATCCGGGCACCGTGATTATGGAAGTGGCGGACCTCTCTACAATGCTGCTTGTTGCGCAGGTGGATGAAGCTGACGTAGGCAAATTGGCATTGGGTCAAAAGGCTACGGTCCACGTACAGGCCTTTCCCGACGAGGAATTCAACGGATTCATCGATTCGATTGCATTGACACACAGAATATCGTCGACCGGCACAAAATACTTCAGGACCGAGATACTGCTTCAGGGTGATGTGAAGAAATTGTATTCGGGCCTGACAGCCCATGTGGATATCGAGACCACAAGGCACGAAAACGTGCTGAATCTGCCGAGTCAGGCCGTGCTGGGTGTGGCTATCGATGATCTGCCTCTGAAGATTCGCGAGAATTCCGCCCAGGTCGATAAAACCAAGACATACGCGACGGTGGTTTACCGCTATGTTGACGGCAAGGCCGTCGTCACGCCGGTTCAAATCGACCAGAGCAACCTGACCAACACCATAATAAAATCAGGCATAACAGAAGAAGACAAAATAGTAGTCGGTCCGTATAAGGTACTCGAAAGTATTAAGCACGATCAGATAATACAGGATGAGCGTGAAGCAGAAGCAAAGAGAAAAGACGTTAAAGCTGAAGCTAAAGAAGAAACTGCAAACGATGCCAATGATAGCAGCCGAAGCTGATAAACCGGTAATTCGACCCCGGAATGATAAATCCGTAATTAAACTACAGGATGTCACACGGATTTATAAAGTCGGCGTGGAATCTATACATGCACTTGACGGTATCAGTCTGGAGCTGAACGAGAACGAATATGTCGCCGTAATGGGGGCCTCCGGCTCAGGCAAGAGCACGTTGATGAACGTCCTGGGATGTCTGGACAGGGCCACATCCGGATACTACGGACTGGATGGACAGGACACAACGAGTATGAGTGACTCGGCACTGGCCCGCGTCCGTAATGAGCGAATCGGGTTTGTCTTTCAATCATTCGAGCTGCTCGGTCAGCTAAGCGCGCTTAAGAATGTTGAGATGCCGCTAATTTACTCCAAAAATGGCTGGCGGTCTCGACGCAAGCGCGCTAAAAACGTGCTTGAGAGAGTTGGACTGGGCGACCGGATAAAACACAAGCCGAACCAGCTTTCCGGTGGCGAAAAGCAACGCGTCGCTATAGCAAGGGCGCTCGTCTGCGGACCGAGCATTCTGCTGGCGGACGAGCCGACAGGGAACCTCGACAGCAAAACAAGCGAAAGCATCATGGAACTGTTCGATCGGCTTCACCTGGAAGGCCAGACCATTATCATAGTCACTCACGAGGAACATGTTGCCCATCACGCCGAGCGAATCATTCAAATGAAAGATGGCCGCGTTCACAGCGATACGCCAAGCAACCGGAATAGGACAGATAAAAACAAAATGCAAAATGACGAACGAGGAGAATTGCCATGAGAGCTTTGATGCGGGCGATAACAGGTTTTTTTCGCCTCTTTTATCAGAGTGTCTTTCTTTCGCTTAGCCAAATCTGGGCGAACAAAACCAGGTCGATACTCACTACTATCGGCATTGTTATTGGTGTCGCCTCAGTTACCGCGGTTATTGCCGCTTTGAGCGGCCTGAAAGCCAAGATCCTGACCCAGGTAGAAACCCTTGGAAGCAATACTATATTCATTCAACCCAAACGTCCCGATACGGGGCCTTTGCAGCATGCTCCGTGGTGGAGCATACGATTTCTGCCTGAGCAATTCGACGGCCTTCTCGAACACTGCCCTTCAGTGGAGCGATTTGGCCGCCAGACATGGGCCGGAGGGCGAACTGTCAGCTTCCGTGAGCGGTCAGTGGAAAATGTAAGTATTCGCGGTATCGAGCCGGCCTGCCATAAAATCGAAAGCCGCCCGGTTACAATCGGAAGGCCGCTTTCGGTTATCGATGAAATGCAGGCGCGGCAGGTTTGTCTGATTGATCCAAAGCTGCGCAATGACCTTCGCCTTGACCGTGACTGCATAGGCCAGCCGATTTTCATAGGTCACAATACATTTTATATTGTCGGCGTGCTCGAAGCTCGACCTGAATCGTTATTCGGGGGAGGCGACCAGGAACGTTCCGAGATATTTATTCCGTTCAAGACCAGCTTCAAGCTGAGTCGGTACCTGTACATCGGGGTCCTTGCCGAAAGCAAGTCCGCCGAAGTTTCGGATGATGCCCGGGCGGAGATAAGTTTCTTCCTCCGGCGCACACGGAATATAAAGCCCGGCGAACCGGACACATTTGAGGTGCAATCACTTAAAAACATACTGGAAATGTTCAATAAAATAGCAATTATAGTCACCATGGTGGCCGGTGGGATTGTTGGGATTTCCCTTCTGGTCGGCGGCGTCGGCATTATGAACATCATGCTTGTCACGGTATCCGAACGAACCAGGGAAATAGGGCTTCGCAAGGCGGTGGGAGCGAAAAAATCCGCGATTCTAACCCAGTTCCTGATCGAGTCCGTAGTTTTGTGCTTTGTCGGCGGTCTTGTCGGAATCGGATTCGGCCAGCTTCTGACTACGGGCATAGCCAATATCCCGAAAGTTGAACTCGACATGGCATATATTCCCCTTTGGGCGATAGGCATTTCGTTCGGTTTTTCCGGTGCCGTAGGTATCTTTTTTGGAATGTTCCCGGCAGTTAAAGCTGCCAGGCTCGATCCTATTGAGGCTCTTAGACATGAGTAAAAAATTTTTGCTTAAATGGTTCCGGCATGCGGTTTTTACCGTGTTGGGACTATTCGTATTAACCGGCTGCGAACAGTTTTCCGGCAATGGAAATTCTTACCAAACCAGGATTGCCCCTGAAAAGACCCGGCAGATAGAAACACTTGAGCTGCAGGAGGCCAGGGAAGAAAAAGCCCCGACGGATGCCAATGAAGTGCCGCCAAAAGAGCTTGAGCTTACGTTGGAACAATGTCGAGCACTTACGCTGGAGAATAACCTTGATCTGAAGGTGCAGCTTATCAATCCTGCTGTTGCCGCCGAAAAGGTCAGCCAGCAGGAGGCCCAGTTCGAGGCTGCGTTCTACTCTAATCTGACATTTTTAAAGATGGATACCCCATCGGCTTCATTTCTTGATGAAATTTCAGGCTCACAGCGAGATGTTACTAGCACCGGCCTTGGCGTTCAGATCCCTTTGCGAACCGGTGGCACAGTAAACTTTGACTTAGCCGACACCCGTGCCAAAACAGGCTCGTTCTACTCGGCATTCGATCCATCTTATAGCTCGGACATGTCAGTTTCGATTAGTCAACCGCTGCTTCGGGGCGCAGGCAAGCGAGCTAATACCTATGCGATTCGTATCGCCGAGTATGAGCAGCAAATAATCGATGCCAGAACAAAACTCGAAGTTATACGAGTTATCGCCGATGTGGATCGTGTGTACTGGCGACTTTATGCGGCCATGAGGGAATTGGATGTGCGGAAAAAACAGTATGAGCTGGCCAAAGCCCTATACGAACAAGCCGGTCGTTTTGTGGCTGCAGGCGACAAACCGCAGATAGAGATTACCCGAACCGAGTCCGGAGTCGCACAGCAGCTTGAGGCTATTATCCTGGCTGAAAACAACGTGCGCGATCGAGAACGTGACCTCAAGCGGACGCTTAATAAGGCGGGCCTTGGAATGCAGACAGCCACGGTGCTGATACCTGCCACCGAGCCGGATCCTGTCCGTTATGAGCTGGAAAAACAGCGATTGCTGGCAACAGCCATGGACAATCGTATGGAAATGCTCGAACTGGAGCTGCAAATCGCCGAAGATTTCGCCACTGTCGATTATATGCGGAACCAGTCGCTGCCTTTGGTCACGATGGATTATAAGTATAATGTGAACGGCCTGGGCGGTACGAGAGACGACTCATTTGATTTGCTTTTCGACAAGAGATTTGAGGACCATCAAGTCGGGCTGCAGTTGTTGGTGCCGCTGGGAAATGAGGCGGCAAAAAGTCAGCTTAGGCAGGCCTACTACCAGCGCAGGCAGCGGTTGGCCAGCCGGGATAGTCGCGAAGCACTTATTGAACTTGAGGTGCTTAATGCTATCGACCAGCTTGAGGCGAACTGGCAGCGTGTTCTGGCCAGCAGGCAAAGCACGATCCTTGATAGCCGGCTGTTCGAAGCTGAAAAACGCCAGTTTGAGCTCGGCCTGGGGACATCTACCGACGTACTTCAGGCGCAGGCAACTTTTGCCGAGTCTCAAAGAGCCGAAATTCTGGCATTGGCCGAGTACCAGATAGCGCTTGTCGATTTGGCCTACGCCACCGGCACACTGCTCGGGGCCGCAAAAGTAAGATGGGAACCTATTGTGCTTCCGGACAATATACAGTAATATGTGCCTGATTTCAATTTTTCACGGCTCAAGGCTCATTTTTGAAAGGGCATATCATGGAAGAACAGAAGGTCGAAGACAACAGAAATGTTGACGAGAAGAATGATTCCAAAAGAGCAAAAAGGAAAATCATCTTCTGGGTTTCAGGCCTCGTCGGACTGATAGTTATCTTATTGATTCTCACTTATTTCCTGCTCGGCAAACCGTCCGAAATCGAATGGCTGTCAAATAAAATGATAGCCATATATATCGCCATAGGCCTGATCGCATCAGCAGTCGGGGCATGGTTCCTCCTTCGAAAAACTCTTAGAACAAGATTGAAAATGCAGAAGGTGATGAAACTGGACCCTGACGTCAATGACTGGCTGATTATCTTCAACTGGACGCCAAAAGTTCTCTACACTCCCACCATCGTCGCGTCACTGCTTGCTGCTGTGCTGATGTACTTAAACGAAATCGGCTTATGGTTCTTCGGCTCGGTCCCCGGGATTGTTATAGGCAGCATCTGGCTGACAATATTCTTTCTGAATTTCCTTGTGGAGGAATACAGCGTCAGCATCAAAATACTTATTATAACCCTGGTAAGCTTAGGTTGTTTCTTGTTATGGCTGCACCTGCTCGGCTGGGTCATCGGTTTCCTGAAGCTTTTCAAACACCTTGCTTTGAGCGTCAACGCCACCGGTTATCTTCTTGTCGGCATAATCGGCATGTTTACAATTCTGATTTCCTGGCTCAAGGGGCTTTTCTATTATGTGACGATAACGCCCAACTATATGAACCTGCAGGAAGGCCCGACCGAATCAGGCGAGCAAATAGGCAGGGAAGACTATAACAGCCGCATCGATACGACTGATTTTCTCGAACGGCTCATGGGTTTTGGAAGGATCATAATAACCTTCAAAGACAGAAAAAGAGAACCCATCGCCGTGCTCACATGGAGAATTCAAAAGAAGGCACAAATGCTTGAGAAAGTGCGAGCAAAATTCGCGATCGACCATCTCCAGCAAACACCGGCTTCGTTACAATGAACGAGCGATACGTTTCCTATGTGAAAACAATAAATTGCCTTTTAGAAATATTTGCTCCGTCTTAAACATGCGCAACTTCCTGCGGCGATGAGGTTGCCTCGATTAACGAAGAACAGGCCGCCGTGGATGCGAAGGGGATTTATCAAGGAAATCAACTATGGCACTTCAAAATGATAGTGTGAACAACAATAGCTCCATACTCCACAGGAGAGGATTGCTCGGCACTCTTTTAATTATCGTATTGCTCGGCGCCGGCATTATCTGGCTCGCGGCATTCCGGGGCGGCAAAGCGGCGGGGCGGGATGTACCAACCTTTACGGTCAAACGAGGACCTCTGACCATCAGCGTCGTCGAATCGGGCACCATCAAGGCCCGCGATCAGCGCATCATAAAAAACGAGGTCGAAGGCCGAACCTCCATCATAAGCCTTGTATCCGAAGGCACTCGGGTCAAAGAAGGAGACCTGCTCGTCGAGCTGGATGCCAGTACGCTCCAGGACGGCAAGATCGATCAGGAGATCCGTGTTCAGAATAACGAGGCTACGTATATCAACGCCAAGGAAAATCTTGCCATCGTTACAAGCCAGGCTGTAAGTGATGTCAATCAGGCAGAGCTGGCCCTGGAGTTCGCAAGGCAGGACCTGAAGAAGTACGAACTGGGCCAGTATCCCAAGGACGTCAACGAAGCGAACAAGAGGATTACCCTTGCCAAGGAGGAACTGGAGCGGTCTGAGCAGACGCTGAAGTGGTCGAACAAACTCTATGAGGAGAAGTATCTCTCCGAGACCGAGCGGACCGCCGATGAGCTTACGGTCAAACGCAGGAGGCTGGAATATGATCTTGCAGTGGCCGACCTTAAGCTCCTGCAGGATTTCACTTACCCTCGGCAGATCCGGCAGTTCCAGAGCGATGTGCAGCAGGCGGTATCGGCCATGGATCGTGCTAAGCGCAAAGCCGATGCCGACAAGAGACAGGCCGGGGCCGACCTAAAAGCCAAAGAAGCCGAGTATACCCGGCAACAGGCAAAGCTTATGAAGATCGAGGATCAACTCAAAAAAACGACCATTCTCGCTCCCTGCGACGGTCTGGTTGTTTATGCCACAAGTACCAAGAGCGGCCTTGCAAGCATGTTAAAGGAGCCCCTTACGGAAGGGCAGCAGGTGTTCGAACGCCAGGAGCTGATCTACCTTCCTACAGACGCGTCGACAATGGCGGAAGTGAGTGTACACGAAACGAGCTTAGCGAAAGTGCGGATCGGACAGCCCGCTATTGTCACAGTCGAGACGCTGCCCGGCAAGAAATTCCTGGGAACAGTGGCTATGGTCGCGCCGCTTCCTGATTCAGCGGGCATTTTCCTCAATCCTGATCTGAAGGTCTTCAGAACACAAATCAACCTCGATACGGACGATTCGTCGCTTCGCCCGGGGACGACCTGCCGGACGGAGATCATCGTCGAGAAGTATGACGACGCAGTCTATGTGCCCGTCCAGGCCGTGACGCGGGTTGCGGGAGATACGATGGTCTACATGCACAAAGGTGAGTCGGTCGTGCCGCGCAGAGTCGAGATAGGCATGGACAACAACCGGATGATCCGGATCATTAGCGGATTGAAGGAAGGAGAAGTCGTCTTGCTCGATCCGCCTTTAAAACCTTCCTCTGTTAACGAGGTGCCGACAGGCGAAGCGGAACCTAATGAGGTTGGCCCAAAGCCCGACAACATCGATCAGCAGGTTCGCGACCGCCTCGACGGTAAAACCAGCGCTCCGACGGGCGCAGGACCGCAGGTGACGCCGCCGGTGCAGACCCAGGGCTTTCCGACTTTACCGCCGGGGCAGATGCCGCAGGGAGTCCCGAATCTGTCCCCGGATCAGCAGGAGCAGATGAAGAAGCGGATGCAAAAGACAATGGAGATGATGAAGAACATGTCCGAGGAGGAAAAGGAGAAGCTCAAAAACATGTCCATGGAAGAGAGGATGAAATTCTTCCAGGAGAAATTGGGAGGAGCTCAGTAGAAATGACCTGGAACGGGGTCAAATTCATCAGGAACATCCGGTCAGGTCTGGAGAACCTTCTACTCCACAAGCTCCGGTCGTTTTTAACGATGCTCGGCGTTGTATTCGGCGTAGGCAGCGTAGTCGCCATGCTTTCGGTCGGAGAAGGAGCCGGTCGGGAGGCCCTGGAGCAGATCCGCAAGCTCGGAAGCAACAATATCATCGTTTCATCCGTCAAGGCGGTCGAGGACGAAACCGCCAGCGCGAATCGATCTATGATTAACATGAGTGTGTACGGATTGACGTACGAGGACCACTTGCGAATGGCCGAGAGTCTCGAACATGTCGAGCGGACTGCTCCTGCGAAACTGTTGCGTCAGAAAGGTCGGATTGGCGAACGGAGCCTGGAGGTCCGCATTGTGGGTACCACGCCGGAGTGGTTCGATCTGGTCCGTCGGGAAATCCTCGCCGGACGCGTCCTCTTATTCGTCAATGAGGAAAATCCTGCTCCCGCGGTCGTTCTCACAGAATTCGGCGCCAGAAAACTGTTGGCCACTAAGCATAGCATAGGCGAATGGGTGCGGATCGGAGGCAACTACTTTGAGATAGTCGGCATCATCAAGAGCGAAGGAGGCAAGTCGGGTGACATCCAGATGCCCGATGAGGAGGTGGACGCCTATATCCCACTGTCCATAGCCCGCCAGTACTTTGGAGACGTGATTACGCGGTCCTCGTCCGGCGGTCGCG
>CAYTNN010000029.1:15115-29488 GCA_964439135.1 uncultured Pirellulales bacterium | reverse complement strand
GGCGTAGCCGAACGTGATCAGGATGACGTTTGTTTTGTATTGATCTATTATCCGCGTTAATCTGTGTCCATCCGCGGTTTCAAAGTGATTAAGCAGGCCGAATTTGTTGACAGATAACTGTACTATTGTTAGTCTAATGTCATGATTTGTGCTATTCAAATTGCGGTTGAGCCTGATTCCAGTCTGGCCGGGCCGGAGCGGGCTTCTGTCTCCTCTATTCTGTATTCTGTATTCTGTATTCTGATTTCTGTCTCCTGTATTCTGTATTCTGTATTCTGTCTTACCGGCTGCGCCGATTCTAAACCGGAGCGGCCTATATGGGAGCAAGTCAAAATCGGCGATCTTGCCCCTTACGAGGCCGGCAAAACTCAGAAGGTGGAATTGTTAAAGACGACAAAGCTGAATGTCCATATTTTTGAAATACCCGCCGACAACCTCAGCGAGGTGGACAAAATTCGCAAGAAGTTGTTCATAAGACCGCTACAGCTAAAGGATTACGAGGCCTTCAACGCCAACTCATTTATGGTTCGCTTCGGTCAGGTCGATTTGTGGAGACAGACCAACGACTGGCTGCTCGGCGCCGAAGGCCGGAACATAGCCAATGTCTCGCTAATGCTGGCAGACGGTCAGGCCCAAACCATTGCCATCGCCGGCCTGGATCGCCCGCAATCCATCTATTACACAGCAACGAACGGCTCAAAGCAAGGGGCCAACGTGGGGCCCGGCATCTTCGGCCTGAGAATCAAAGCTGAGAAAATCCCCGGCTCAAGAGGAGTATGCGACCTCGTCGCCTATCCGGTATTTTCCCCGCCCACCGAAAGCACAATCCCACAATTGGATGCGCGCGGAAAATTACGCGAGTTTCCTTTTACCAGTGCCGCCTTCGGATTGAAAATGAGTCCGGGCGATTTTGTGTTCCTGGCCCCGAAAGAATACGTCAGTGACCAGACAGCATTGAGCGGCCTGTTTTTCAGCAATCCCCGGAGTGGACTGTTCTTTAGCAAAACCAAGTCGCCCGAATATAAATCCGCCGTCAGAATATTTTTGCTCGTTTGTACCGGAATAAATTATTGACCAGCGTATGCCCAATCCGATAGTGACACTGACTCGATGCAGCGATTATAGCCGGCCGGCAATTGCCGAGGCGATAGAGAAACACTTCAATATGCTGGGCGGGCTGGAAAAGTTTGTCAAACCTGGTGACAGCGTCTTGCTCAAACCGAATTTCATCGCCCCGAGGACCCGCCGGCACGCTGCGCAGACCGACCCGGCGGTCATTCTCGAAAC
Organism: uncultured Pirellulales bacterium; assembly: GCA_964439135.1. Lineage (GTDB taxonomy): Bacteria > Planctomycetota > Phycisphaerae > Sedimentisphaerales > Anaerobacaceae > JAFGPJ01. The sequence goes on along the minus strand of CAYTNN010000029.1, from coordinate 28,201 downwards.
GGCCAGGCTCCTGAAAGATTTCGGCGCCAGGCCTTTCGTCGCCGATTCACCGGCCTGGAGCAATACATTTACCTGCGTAAAAGCATTAAAACTGGACGGGCCGCTGAAACAATTATCCGTGCCGGTAAAGCAGCTCGACAAGCCGAAAAAATGCCGGATTGGAGCAAAGAACATCAGCGTCGGCATAAGTTCCGTCGCGCTCGACGCCGACGTGATTATCAATCTGCCCAAGTTCAAATCGCACCAGCAGTTGGTGGCGACATTCGCCGTAAAGAACATGTTCGGCTGCGTCAGCGGCAAGCGAAAGGCCCTCTGGCACTTTACGAAGGGCCACAACCAGGACGAATTCTGCGAGTTGCTTATTGACATTTACAGATATCTCAACCCGGCCCTTACTATAATCGATGCGGTCACAGCGATGGACGGTCGCGGCCCGATTCGCGGCAGAGCCAGACCTTTAGGCTGGCTTATCGGTGGCACCGACCCCATCGCCTGCGAAACCATTTGCGCCAAACTGGTTAATATCGAGCCGGAAGATGTACCGATTATCAAAACGGCAAGACAAACAGGATTCGGCTGCTCGGACCCGGCAATAATAACAATCGCCGGCGATGATTTCTCGCAGAGCATATGCACAGACTTCAAAATGGCCGAGCTGATTCCAATCCGCTTTTCCCTGCTGCACGTCTGCAAAAGCATCTGCAAACAGATATTACTGCTGGCCAAATCCGCAGCCAAAAAATTATCCCCGGAGAACTCAGACAAGGCAGATAAAAAACAGAAGTAACGATATAAAACGATAATAATGTACTAAATCTGATCGAATCATACTGTCATCCCTGCGAAAGCAGGGATCCATGAACGTAGCAGTAGAGTGGATTCCCGCTTCCGCGGGAATGACAAATTGTGTTATGTTATTATTACGAAAAGGAGTAGAGCAGTGGCTGGAAAAATAGATAGACGAGGATTTCTCGGATTGGCAGGTATAGGAATCGCAGGGGGAGCATGGCCCGGAAGCCTTCGAATGTACGGTGCTTCGGCGGCACGAAAAATCGGTGGCGTTGAGCTGCCCACCGGATGGCTGGAGCCGTCGCCGGAGTTCTCCCTGGCACCGTTTTGGTTCTGGAACGATGCACTGAGCGAGAAGGAGATATCACGCCAGTTGGATGATTTTAAGGCTCATGGGGTGTACGGATTTGTGATACATCCGCGGGCCGGGCTGCCGCGAGACATCGGCTGGATGAGCGAACCGATGATTAAGTTCATGAGATTCGCTATCGAGCAGGCGGCTAAACGCGACATGTGGGTCGTGCTGTACGACGAGGGCATGTACCCGAGCGGCTCTTCGAGCGGCCAGGTTGTGGCTGAAAACGCCGCATTCAAAACGCGGGGGCTGTTCCAGATTGATCTGGATGAGGCAAAGCCGGGAACCAGCCAATACGGCATTCGGATCGGCCAGGACGGCGAGCCGGAACTGGACGAGAATCAGAACCTGATCGCTATAGTCCGGCGGAAAAAGAACGGGCATCGAATCGCAATCGTTGACAGGGCCATCCGTGAAGGATACTCGGTCATTCGCGGCCTGCATTTCGTCGAGGATGACCCGCCGAGGCGAGACAACCACAGAGAGGTGCCGGAGAATACCCCGCCGGGTGGGGACATACTGAATCCCGAATCGGTGGCGTGTTTTATCCGGCTGGTGTACCAACGGTACTACGATGAATTCAAGGAGCATTTCGGCAAAACAGTACAGGCAATCTTTACCGATGAGCCATCGCTTCTCGCCAGGCGAGGCGAGCGAGGGGCGATGCCGGGGACAACGGATATACTCGAACATGTAAGTTCGCACCTTGGGTACGACTTTCGTCCCTATCTGCCGGCGCTGTGGTATAGTGATGAGCCGGACGCGGAGCGATATAAAAGAGACTACGAGCGGGCGCTGCAGCACAGGCTGGAGGAAACATTCTATGGTCAGATTTCGAAGTGGTGCCGGGAGCATGGCGTCGCACTGACGGGACATCCGGCAGCACCGGACGACATCGGACAACTTCGGCATTTTCAAATACCGGGACAGGATATCGTCTGGCGGTATATCGAGCCGGGCAAGCCAAACGCTCTCGAGGGGGCACAGTCCACCCAGGCAAAGTGTGCTTCATCGGCGATGATTCATCTGGGCCGGCGACGAAATTCGAACGAATATTGCGGGGCGTACGGGCACAATTTCACGTTCGAAGAGATGAAATGGCTGACAAACTGGCTTATCGTTCGCGGATGCAACCTGCTCTATCCGCACGCGTTTTATTATTCGGTGCGAGGCCCCCGCATCGACGAGCGTCCGCCGGACGTTGGGCCAAACAGCCCCTGGTGGGACGAGTATCGGCCCTTTGCAGATTCGGTTCGACGGCTGTGCTGGCTAAATACGGACTCAAAGCACATCTGCGAGCTTGCAATATTAGGATTGAACGACCATCTGCCCTGGCGGGCGGCGAAGGTATGCTTCCAAAGCCAACGAGATTTCAATTACCTTGAGGCACGACATCTTTGGGAGGATGCAGAGGTGAACGAAAAAGGCATCCAAATTGCGGGAATGCACTACCGGGCGCTAATTATCGAGGCCGAACCGCCTGAGAAGGCAAAGCCTGCTTTGGATCTGCTGGATAAAGCCGGCCGGCTGATACGGTGGAACGACGAGATGGAAGATTCGGAACTGCTGCGGCGAATTGACCGGTTGGTGCCGGTGGATGTCCGAGTCCGGCCGGCAAAACACGATTTGCGGGTACGGCACGTTTTCAAAAATGGAGCGGACTATTACATCGTTTTTAACGAAGGAGAAAGTAATCTTGAAGTGGAGTTGGAAACATCCGTCAAGGGCAGACATTTCCTGCTCGATCCGCAGACTTCCCGGCATCAAATTCTTGCGCCCGAAGAGCCCCTGCATCTCAAGCCGCACGAGTTGCAAGTGCTTATGGTCACGGTAAAATAGATATATCGTTTCGAGGAGCAAACGAATGACGCCGAAAGAGCGAGATAAGGCAAATTCCGCACGACTGCGTTACCTTGCAATATTGCCGGCCATTCTTATTGTCCTGGCGGGCGCATTCCTCGTGGGCAAGTACGGGCTCCCATTCGGCTCAAGTCTCCGTAATAATCAGCGTCAAGCGGAAACCATACACGCTCAGAACAAATGGGCCGAGCGCATCGAATTACCCGGCCTGCTGAATTTACACAAGGTCTCCGACGACCTGTATCGCGGCGCCCAGCCGACAGCAGAAGGCATGAAACAGTTGAAAAAGCTGGGCGTCAAGACCGTCGTCAACCTGCGATCCATACACTCGGACAGCGATGAGATTAAAGGCACCGGGCTGGCTTATGAGCATATCAATATGACGCCATTGAGCATAGAAGACAGATACGTTGTTCGCTTCCTGCGGATTGTCACCGACAGCAACTGCACGCCGGTCTTCGTGCACTGTCAATATGGAGCCGACCGCACCGGGACAATGTGCGCAATTTATCGCATCGCAGTGCAAGGCTGGAGCAAAGAAAACGCTATCGAAGAAATGACCAAAGGCGGCTTCGGCTTCCACAGTATCTGGCAAAACCTGCCGGACTACATCAACAAGATGAACATCGTAGAAATCAAACAGAGCGCAAGCTTAAAAGAGTAAAACACCGCACATCACCCCCTGCCCGTAAAAATGAGATAGTCAAGACTCAAAATTGTCATTCTGAGTTAATTATTCGGACATCAGTGCTGAAAGAAACTTTTCCCTGTCGGCCCGGCAGAATTCCTTGCCGTAGAATCTCAAAAAAATCTCTTTTTTCATATCCTCGTTCGTTATATCCGACCGGCTGTTATAAATGGCGCTGCGCACTATTTTCTTTGCGGTATCGTACATAGAGCAGCCCATGAGCAAACGCTCCTGGCTGGTTTTGCTCATCATCAAATCTCGAAATCGAATTGCAACATCAGGATGTGTGTCGAACATGTTCAGAACCTCAAGTTCCTCGCTCATACATAACCTTTGTTTATTATAGAGTTAAAAATCAAGCCAAAACAGCATAACATGTTATTGCCCCCACAACAAGAGAAAGTGGCATTCCTTATGCACTGCGAAGGCATATTCGGGGAACATTGACAGTCGTTGCCTATTCGGCTAATATCCATCTATATGCAGGAAGAATCTGTGAACATCTTGGGTATTGAGACCAGTTGCGATGAGACGGCGGCGGCTGTGGTTGCTGACGGCAAGGTTATCAAATCATCCGTAGTGGCCTCGCAGGCCAAACTGCACGAAAAATATGGCGGCGTCGTTCCCGAAATCGCCTCCCGGGCGCATATTGAAAAGATATATCCGGTCATAAAAGAGGCAATGGAGCAGGCCAACGTGGCTAAGGACGATATTGACGCTGTTGCCATTGCGAATCAGCCGGGGCTGACTATCGCTCTGGTGGTGGGTGTTACCGCCGCCAAGACGCTTAGCTTCGCCTGGGACAAGCCGCTTATCGCAATCAATCACCTGCACGCCCACCTGCAGTCGGCGATAATGTCCGAGGATAGCCTGGAATTGCCCGCCGCGGCCCTGATTGTATCGGGCGGACATACCAGCCTTTACGATTACCATTCGCCGCTGAAGCCGGAACTCTTAGGTTCCACTATTGACGACGCCGCCGGCGAGGCATTCGACAAAGTTGCAAGCATTCTGAAACTGCCCTACCCCGGCGGGCCCAGCATCGAAAAGGCTGCGGCAGGCGGAAATCCGAATGCAATAAAATTTCCGCGCTCGATGCTGGGGCGAAATTCGCTGGATTTTTCGTTCAGCGGCATAAAAACCGCCGTGCTGTATTACTGCCGGGGCCAGGACATGAAAGGCGAGAATAAGGTCGATTCGATGAGCCGGCAGGAAATTGCCGATATCGCGGCGTCGTTTCAAGCCGCCGTGGTCGACGTCCTCGTAAAGAAGACGAAGCGGGCCGCCAAAAAAATCGGGGCAAAAACCATCCTGCTGGGCGGCGGTGTCGCGGCCAACAGCAGCTTGCGAATGGCTTTGCAGGGCATGTGTGACTCGTACGTCCCGCCGATAAAGCTGCAGGTCGCGCCAAAACAATATTGCACTGACAACGCGGTTATGGTAGCCTCTCTGGCGTATTATAAGTTCAAGGCCGGGCTTTTCGCAGATTTGACGCTCGAGCCGAAAGCGAGCAGTTCATAGCTCGCATATGAACACATAAGTAAGAACAAACAAGGCAGGTGACATATTCAGGTTGAACAGATAAAAGAATTGCTGGAGCAGGTCAAAAGCAACGAGCTGGATATCGACCAGGCGGTCGAGAAACTCCGGCATTTGCCGTTCGAGGATCTAGGGTTTGCGTGTCTCGATCACCATCGGCAGATCCGGCGGGGTTTTCCGGAAGTCATCTTCTGCCCCGGCAAGACCACCGAGCACATAATCAAAATATTCGAGAGTCTCGCCGCCAAAGGCAACAATGTCCTGGCCACCAGGGCCGAGCCCGATGTATTCAAGGCTCTGGAAAAAACAAAAAAGTTCCCTAACGTCCGCTACGACAAACTGGCCAGGGCCATTATCCTGGAGCAGAAAGAGCCGCCGGCTTCAAAGACCGTCCTGCCGATAGTTACCGCCGGCACCGCCGATTTGCCCGTAGCGACCGAGGCGAAAGTTACCGCTGAGATCATGGGCCAGCGAACCGAATTGATCTGCGATGTGGGAGTCGCCGGCCTGCATAGATTGTTCAAACATCTGCCGAAGCTGCAGAAAGCCAACGTCGTCATTGTCGTCGCGGGAATGGAAGGCGCGCTGGCCAGCGTCGTGGGCGGTCTGGTGAGCTGCCCGGTCATCGCGGTGCCCACCAGCGTCGGCTACGGCTCGGCCTTTGAGGGACTGTCCGCCCTCTTGACGATGCTCAATAGCTGTGCCGCGGGCGTCACCGCCGTCAACATCGACAACGGTTTTTCCGCCGCCGTGACTGCAACGCTGATAAACAAGAAAATAGAAGCAAGTATGCAAAATGCAGATAATCAGTGACATCCCGAAACTAAAGCCGCGAGCGGTTGACGGCCATAAGGGCGATTACGGCAAGGTCTGTATTATTGCCGGCAGCGTCGGTATGAGCGGAGCGGCCGCTCTTGCGGGTCGAGCCGCCCTGCGTGCCGGCGCCGGGCTCGTGCGTGTGGCCACGCCGAAAAGCGTTCTGCCCATCGTCGCTGCGATAGAGCCGTCCTTTACAACGATCGCCCTGCCCGAAGACGGCGCCGGGCGAATATCCGCGAAGGCAATCCATGCCGTACTCGAAGCGGCCGGGCAAAACGATGCCGTAGCGTTCGGGCCGGGTATCGGCATCAGCGGGGCGATTCGGTCCATCCTTGAGAGGCTCCTCGATCAGCAGAATTTAAGGATGGTCATCGACGCAGACGGTCTGAACAACCTTGCCGGCATAAAAAACTGGCCCGCCCGGCTAAAGGCAAAGCTGATTCTTACGCCTCATCCGGGTGAAATGAAACGGCTCTGGTCGGGCCTGCTGCGAGAAGAGCTGCCCGCTGGTCGCCAGGAGCAGGCGATGCAGTTTGCACAACGGACAAATACCATCGTCGTCTTAAAAGGAGCCGGGACGGTCGTGACCGACGGCGAGAAAGTCTATATCAACAAAACGGGCAATCCCGGCATGGCTACGGCCGGATCGGGCGATGTCCTGACAGGGATTATAACCGCCCTGCTCGGCCAGGAATTGAGTGACTTTGACGCGGCGGTTCTGGGCGTTTACCTTCACGGTCTGGCCGGCGATATCGCAGCGGAAATAATCGGCCAGGTCAGCCTGATGGCAACCGACATAATCGACTCTTTGCCCGACGCTTTTTTGAAGAACCAATAATTGTCTGCCTTCACGAGACGACTACCGGCAAATTCATCTGCGCCATCTCCTCGACAATCTCAACAAACCGCTTAATCATCATCTCGGCAGGCCAATTCCGCTCGGCACGCTCCGGATTATCCTCAAACCAGGGCAGGGCCAGCGGCAATATTACGGCATCCACATCCGTACCTTCAAGCTCGCTCGCCAATTGACCGAGGACGTTCGGCAACTGGATCGGCATCTCAAGCACTTCCGCGGCACCTCGCAGGCCCTTGCACGCCATGGCAGAACCCTTGATAAAATGCTCCCTGCATGCCAGCGGCCTTTGCTCATAAATACTGCACACATGGTCATAGAGAAAAGGACAAGTGGGTTTTAAACTCGAGTACCAATTCGACACAAGATTCAAGTCGACGGATTTCACCGCGGATACTTCTTCTGTTTGAGGCATCAATGGTTTCGGAGGCTGATGACTCAAGATAAAGCGTGCCGTCCGAAGACAAGCCCTCAACATCAATTCTCGCCGATATGCAGGCGCTGCATCAATCTCCTCTTTTAACCGAAGGGCTTCCGGAATCGACAGCGGCACCAGGTGCCGGCTGCAACACGCTGAACAGCCTTTGCCGCACGGAATACGGCCCTGGTTACTGCGGATTCGACGTACTACTATTTCCGTAATCTTGTCACAAAGCGTGCGTGCCAGCGGAACAATGTCTGCCAGTTTCGCTCGCCCTTTGCCGACACCGATACAGAAATTTATATTTTCTCCGAGAATATCAAGCTCAAGACCGATAACCTTTTTTCCGCTGTTATAAATACCACTCGCTCCAATCTCATCCCTCCCTGCTATTGTTAATAGATACTCGGCCGCTCGGCAGCTTCCGATCCTCCGGTTAGCATTTACCAACAAGCCGTATTCTGCAACTCACTCGAGATTCCTGTTTGCTCCGCAACGCAAATTATCTTATCGTGAATTGATGAGAATCTTTTTAGCAACAATTTTGGTTATTTCGGCAAATAAACCGCCCGTATTTAATTTTAAAGGAAACCACATTTCGGATTGAATATGCTGCCGCAGAATAGAAATGTGTCCGACCGCTCCAATCGTGGGCTTCTGAACCGACCAGTTTTATATAGGCCTCATGGACAAGAGCCGTAGCCTGGAGCGTCTGGCCGGGCGGCTCATGCGACATTTTCTGGGCGGCCAAATGGCGCAGCTCCTGATAGACCAGGGGAAGCAACTGGTCCGCTGCCCGGGTATCACCCTGCTCAATTGCAGCCAAAATGCGGGTAACATCGCTCACGATTAGTATTTTTTATTGGAAAATAGATGATTTTTCAAGTATTTGTACATAAAATACCTTTTACGTTAGTTCATCCATAATGATTGGTATAAGGATAAAGTAATAGGAAAGGAGTTATTATGGTATTCAGCTTTCTCGATATTGCGGTGTTTTTGGGCTTCATTACAGCAGTAATCACAATCGGACTTTGGAAGAGCCGGCACGAGAAAACCAGTGAAGATTACTTTCTTGCCGGGCGCGGCCTGAAATGGTGGCTGATCGGATTCTCGCTGATCGCCGCCAACATTTCATCAGAGCAATTGGTGGGCATGAGCGGCAACGCCGCCAGTCACGTAGGGCTGGCGATAGCAAGCTACGAGTGGATGGCGGCTATCACGCTGGTCGTGGTAGGATTTTTCTTTCTGCCCTATTTCCTGAGGGCGGGCATCTATACTATGCCCGAGTTCCTCGAAGTACGCTACAACGCCACAGCTCGTACTATAATGGCAGTTGGCACCATCTTTCTTTATCTTGTACTTCTCGGCTCGGTAACATACTCCGGCGCCCTGACAATTCAGACCATGGCAGGGAAAATGGGCCGTGATGTTTCATTGCTGCAGGCGGCTATCGTGATTGGTTTTATCGCGATGGTTTACGTTACCGCCGGCGGTCTGAAAGCCTGTGCGTGGGCCGACCTGATTCAGGGAAGTGCATTGATTTTAGGCAGCGCCGTCGTCATGCTGTACGCATTCAAGAAACTCGGCTCAGCAACCGATGGGCTTGCTTTTATAGAGAATGTCAAAACCGGAGCGGTCGGAATTAAAACCTTTGCTCAAGATACCGGAGCAATTGACCGGTTCTGGCAACTGAACAAAGTCAGAATGAATATGTTCCTGCCCAAGGACGACAAAGTGCTGCCTTATACGGCACTCATGCTGGGCTTATGGATACCGAACTTCTATTACTGGGGTTTGAATCAGTACATCACCCAGCGGACACTGGCTTCATCATCGTTATCCGAGGGGCAAAAAGGTATCGTGTTCTCGGCGTTTATGAAGCTGCTCGTTCCATTCGTTGTGGTAATTCCGGGCATTATAGCCTTCAACCTTTACTCAAAGGACATGAAAGATCAGGCAGTCGGTGATAATGCCCCGGTAATCGCAAAGTATATGATGGCCAATCCCGATACCGAAATGGTTGAAACCGCACAGGCTCCAGGCGATGAAGCTGTCGCTGCATGGAACCGGCAGAAATTCATGATCGCGATATATCCAAATGACGCCGCTAAAAAGGCGGTTAACACAACTAATCCGTTCGTACTGCCTATAACACAGCAAAAATACGATGAACTTGAATTGAAAGAATATACAGTATTCGAATCTGACGACAAATCATGGGCATCGGCCTTCCCCAATCTGAAGGCGGAATTGGAAGCGTATAACACATCCGTCAAAGAAGCTGCAAACACTGCGGGTATTCCGGTCACAAGCGAAAAATTTATCGCTTATAAATATGATACGGCTCTGGGGCAATTGCTTAGTAACGTTCTGCCAAAAAATACCGGTTTAGTCGGTTTCGTTTTGGCCGCTTTGCTCGGTGCAATCGTCAGCTCACTGGCAGCCATGCTCAATGCAGCATCGACTATCTTTACGATGGATATTTACATAAAATACATTTCACCAAAAGCGCAGCAAAAAAGTATTGTCACATTAGGCCGTATTTGCGTTGTGGTGTTCGCGTTTGTGGCGATTTGGCTGGCTCCGAAGTTAGGCGATCCGAATATCAGCAACAGTATTTTCACAATCATCCAGGAAGTCCAGGGACTGCTTTCGCCGGGCATCCTGGCGGTGTTCGCATTCGGCCTGATCGTCAAAAAAGCCCCGCCAATGGCAGGTGTCGCCGGACTTGTTACGAATATCATTTGCTACGGCGGAATGTATCTGCTCGGGCGATACAATATCGGCCCGGAAATTCAGTTCCTGAACCGTATGGCGATCTGCTTCGCAATTAATATTGTTGTAATGACCGTCATTACTATACTCAAGCCTATGGATAAGCCGATCGTATTCGAGCAGAAAACCTCAATTGACCTCAAATCTTCCAAGGGAGCTTTCATGGTCGGTGTCGTTGTAGTGATTATTACGCTGGTCCTGTACTTCCTGTTCAGCCCGATCGGCCTGTTAAAATAATAGCGACTTTTTGAGAGTAGTGGAATGGAACTGACTAAAGAAGGACAAGCAGCGTTAGATATAATCTTAAAGGCCGCGAAGGATAACGGCATCGACGTAAAAGGCGGCAAAGTCAGAAGGACCTCGTCGCGTTTCTGTCTCGGCGTCGAGCATGGTGACTACAACGGCACCGAACTGTTCGGCGTCGGAACCGACAGGTTCATCTGGCTGGCCTATAAGCCTAACGGCACGAAAAAGGTCAGGCTCTTCAGCGGGAATTTCCCCGGCGATGGAGTCATCGAATTCGAATTAGGCAATGTCCCCGAGCCGAAGTCGGCCGAGGTGGCCGAGACATGGGGCCGCTTCCCGTACGGGATCGATTATATACTCAGGCGCGAAGGCTACGAACTTTCGCAGGGTATTGATGGCGTTCTCTATGGGAACATTCCCGGCGGCGGAATGAGCCGGTCGGCGTCGCTATGCAACAACTTGATTCTGTCACTCTTTGACGCAAACGGAATCGAAGTCGAAGACAAGAACACGATAGTCGATCTGGCCCAGGCTGTGGAGAACGACTACATCGGCTCGCCCTGCGGAAAGCTCGATCAGACGATGGTAATTTTCGCGCGCGAGGGGATGGCCTCGTACTACAACCCCGAGGACCGCTCGATTGACTACGTGCCGATCGGTGCCGGAGCAACCGATTTTCGTATCGTTGTCCTCGATACCGGCACGGACCGCCCCGGCCTGGAAAAAACGACCTACAAGATCCGAAGGGACGAATGCGAAAAACTCGTTTCGATATTGCAGAAAGCCGACTACGAAATCTCCTGCCTTGCGGATATCAAAGACGATGAACTCTACGAAAAGATTATCAGCGAATTCGGGGCAAAATACCCGGATTTATGCGACCGGCTTAAGTACATATTCGGCGCCCAGAAGCGGTTCTACAAAATGCTCGAAGCATGGAAAGCCGGTGACATCGAAACCGTCGGGCAGATATTCCGGGCAGACGGCCTGGGGCTGCGCGATGATTACAAAATATCCGGCCCGGAGCTCGAAACGATGTGCGATGTGGTCCGGACGGTGCCGGGTGTCCTGGGCGAGCGGATGCTGGGAGGCGGCGACAAGGGGGCATCCGGTGCTCTGGTTCGCGCCGAATCCGTCGATGCGGTGAAAGCCGCGGTCGATACGGCCTATCCGCGAAGCTGCCCCGATTTCGCCGAGAAGTATGCCGTCCATGTATGTAAAGTTGTCGACGGCGTCAGGGTTTACGAAGGCCTGCTGTAAGAGGGATGGTGGCGATTTATGTCAGAAGGATGCTCGTCATCGGCAAAGGGTATGTTCGAGGCGGAGGTCTGTTCCAACAGGCGGATCGGACCCGGATTCCATCGGCTCAGGCTTCAGTTTACGCAGAATGGCGCGATGGCTTTTGCCAATTTCCAGCCGGGACAGTTCGCCCAATTCGACCTATCCAATACCGCCTTGCCGTCGCCGTACACCGTGCCCCAGGAGCTTCGTGATACCTCCGGCAGAAAGATTTTGCTGCGACGGCCTTTCAGCTTTGCCGAAGTGACTCCCGACGGCGATAAAACGTTCGCAGAGCTTCTCTATTGTGTGGTCGGGCCGGCTACGCTGCGCATGACGACACTATCGGCCGGCGATCAAATCGGCATCATTGGACCTCTGGGCCATGGTTACAGAATCCCGGACGGCAAGAAAATGGTTCTTCTGGTCGGCGGCGGAATGGGTACGCCGCCACTGCAGCATCTGGCGCAGAGCCTTACGGCTCGCAATGACAGCATCGGTATTGTCTCGCTTGCGGGCGCCAAAACCGCCGACGCCCTGCCCTTCGAGGGCCGGCTGGATGAGATTTCACAGACACTCGGATTCTCCGTGCCGGAATTCGCCAAATACGGCATCGAATCGCTAATCGCAACCGACGACGGATCCGCGGGCTACCACGGGCTCGTTACCGATTGCCTTGCCGAATGGCTCGTAAAATCAGATTTAAGCTTTGATGATATCATTATTTGTGCCTGCGGGCCCGAGCCAATGTTGGCGAAAGTGGCACAAATCGCCGCCGAAAAGAACATCGACTGCCAGGTCAGTATGGAGCGGAGAATGGCCTGCGGCATCGGCCTTTGCCAAAGCTGTGCCGTTGAGTGCAAAGTTGGCGATTCAAACGAAACTATCTACAAAATGTGCTGTCAGGACGGTCCCGTCTTCGACGCCAGAGAAGTCGTCTTTTCGTAAACACATCCCCTGATTAGCCCCCACCCCTGCGGTGGGGATAATAAACAATGGCGGCATAGAATAAATGGAAAAGATTACCCCCAGGGCAGGCTTGGGGGCTAAACAAAGTGTGAAGCGGAAATGACCGGTTATATGGTGACCTGGACGACTTATGGCACTTGGCTGCCGGGTGACAAGCGAGGTTACGTAAAGCAAGGGAAAATCATGCTGAGCGATCCGAAGATTCTGAAAACAAGTCAAAGCTCGCAAAAGTCTGCGACCGTTACGCTTGATTCGGAACAGAAGACTGTTATTCACCGGGCGATCCTTCAGGAAGCAGAAAGAATCGGTCACAAGATTGAAGCGTTAGCTGTTTGCACTAATCACATTCATTTAGTAGCCCGCCCTTGTGAGAAATCTATCGAGTCAATAGTCAGCAGGTACAAAAACGTTGCCATGTTTGCGCTTTGCAAAGACGGACCCGTCAGACGAATTTGGACTCGTGGTTTCGACAAACGCTTTTGCTTCAA
>CAYTNN010000029.1:0-15015 GCA_964439135.1 uncultured Pirellulales bacterium | reverse complement strand
ACGAATCAAGCCACGGCGGCGGGTTCTTCTTCTTCGTACTCGCCGAATCGGACGCTTATCTTCTTGCTCACGCCGCGGACCTGCATCGTAATGCCGAACAGCACATCGGCGATGCTCATTGTACGCTTGGCGTGCGTGATGACTATGAACTGAGAGTCCTTCTGGAATTCCCGCACCAGCATATTGAAACGCTCATTATTCGCTTCATCCAGGGCCGCATCAACCTCGTCGAGGAAACAGAAAGGTGACGGCTTGGCCTTGAATACCGAAAACAGCAGCGCCAGTGCCGTCATCGATTTTTCGCCGCCGCTCAGCAGCGATATACTTCTCGTCTCTTTGCCGGGCGGGCGAGCTATTACCTCTATGCCGGCATCGAGAATATCTTCGGAATCCTCGAGTATAACATCTGCTTTTCCTCCGCCGAACAGCTTGCGGAAGATTTCCTGGAAATGTCCCCTTATTTCATCGAATGTTTCCTGGAATTTCTCCCTGCTCTTTTTGTTCAGGCGATTGATTAGCTGCTGGAGCTGCGCCCTGCTGCTGTTAAGGTCCTGTACCTGGGTGCTCAGGAACTCGTGCCGATTCTCAAGGGCTTCCTGCTCGTCGATGGCATCGACGTTCACGTTGCCAAGCCGTTCGATCTTGCCCCGAAGCGTGGCTATTTCTTCTCGTATTCCCTCCCAATCGACTTGCTGGTCGGTGTAGTCCTTATAGGCCTCAGCCAGATCGATCTGCAACTCATCCCGGACCCTCTCAATTAGGTCCTGATGCCTTACCTCCAACTGGCTCAATTCTATTTTCAGCTCATTGGTCATTTGCTCGGTCCGGCCTTTCTCGGCACGTTTGACCCGAATGAGCTCCTCGGTTTGCTGTTTTTCTTCGGACAATCTTTGCAGTTCTTTTTGCAGCAGCCGGCTGCTCTGCTGGTTCTTCTCTTTTTCAACGAACAGTTCCGAAACCGATGCTTCACAACCAAGAATGTCCCTCTGAGCGGATGTCAATTGCTCGTCGCAGCTTGCCGTTTCCTTCTCGGCGGCGCCGGCGGCCGTCCGGTTCTCCTGTACCTGGCTGTCCAGGCTGAAGATTGCTTGTTTCAATGCCTTGCTTTGTTCGGTAATTTGACCCAGGGCGATCTTCAAATCGGTCAGCTTGTCCGACAACGCCTGCTGCTGCTGTTTTTGTTCGGATTGTCTTGTTTGAAGCTGTTCTATGTGCTCGGTTCGCTGGTTGTTCACGACCTCCAGCTCATATAATTTCTGCTTCGAGTCATATTCCTTCTGCACTGACTGGGCTATCTGCTCGGCCAGCAGATCGATTTCACTGGCGATCAGGGGCTCTTCTTCTTTGAGCCGCTTTACGTTCTGTTCTATAACGCTGAGCTTGGAGCTTACCTGCATCTGTTCGGTATTCGCTTCATAGACCGCGGTCCTCAATTCCTTGCACAACTTATCCAGGTGAATCTTCGTCTGGTAGTTTTTCTCAGTCTGGTTTTCAATCGCTTCTATTTCTGAGGTGATATTTGCAATAGTATCCTGTAATTGACGCAGCCTGCTTTTGCGTGATATCAGGCCGGTCGCCTTGCCAAGCGGCCCGAGTTTTATCACCCCATCGGTGCTTACGAATTCGCCCTTGAGAGTGACACACTTGTAACCTTTTGCCCCGTGGCCGGCCAGTTCGGCGGCCTCATTCAGAGAATCAACAATCAGCGTCTTGCCGAGCAATTTCCAGGCTAATGGTGCGTACTTGCCGTCGAATTTGACAAACTCGACGAGCCTGCCTTTCACACATTCGTATTTCGACAAATCGTTGCTGTCTACGAACGGCTCGATTTTATCAAGGCATATGAAATTCACTCTGCCGTCAAGAGCCTGGATTTGTTCGCTGTCGGCCAGCATTCTGCTCGTATTGTTTATCACTAATGAGTCGGTCTGGCCTTCGAGGACGGCCTCGACGGCATTGGCGTATTCAACGTCGGCTTCTATGATATCGGCCAGCATCCCTTCGACATAATCGAACCTGTTATTTTCAACCGAACGATTCTTCAGGATGCTTTTGACGCCGGGCTTAAGACCCTCACAACGTTTTTCCATGTCCGTCAATATTGCCAGCTCGCTGTTCAGCGCACTTGCCGCCTCTTTGCTGTGGGCCAGCCGCTTGTTGTCCTCAGCCAAAGACTCTTCGAGCCCTTCGGAATTTTTACGTTTGGATTCCAGACTGTTATTTAAGTCGCTCAGCACTTTTTCAATATCATCCAAACGAGCGCTCTGCTGTGCTTTTTCGGTCAGCAGTTCCTCCAATTCGGCACGGGCGGTCTGGGCCCGACCGGCAAGGCGGTCTTTCTGACTGGATAAATTATTCCGATAGACCGAAATGCTCTGGACCTCGTTATGAAGCTGAGCGGTCCTTCTGACTATATCGATAATTCCTGACTTCTCATCTTCAAGTTGTGCTTCGAGCGAGGTACATTCGGCGTTTACTTTCTGGATAGCCGCCGCTACCTCCTCGACATCCCGGCTTTTCTCTTCGAGCATCTTTTCACAGCCCGCCGACTCGGCCTTGTACCTGGCGGAATTTTCCTCGAAGACACTCATCTGCTCCCGCAGCTTTTCGATTTTTTCCGTCGCCGATTGCTTCCTTTCCTCCAGTTCCGTAACCCTCGCCCTCAAAAAATCGATTCGCTGAAGTTTCTGCTCGATTTTGCTCTGAACGGAGACAAGACTGTTTCCGGTGCTGCTTAGCTTGTGCTCGGTCTCGATTATTTCTTCGCCGAGCCTGCTTAGTAAAGTGTCTTCTTTTGCCACTTCGGCTGACAGGATCTCAAACTGCTCGGTTACCTGACCGAGAGCCTCCTGCTTCTGGTTTATCTGCGTCCGATGCTTCGCGTATTCGACCAGCGAGTAATTCACCTGCAGCTCTTTGAGCCTTTGCGTATATTGCAGGTAGTTTCTCGCCTTGCCCGCCTGGAGTTTGACGCTCCGCAGCCGTTTGCCGACTTCGCCTAAAATATCCGCAAGCCGGAGCAGGTTTTGTTCGGTTCGTTCCAGTTTGCGAAGTGCTTCTTTTTTATGCGCTTTGTACTTGCTTATACCGGCGGCTTCTTCAAATATGAATCTTCTGTCGGTCTTCGACGCACTTACCAAATGCTCAACCTGTCCCTGCTCGAGAATAGAATAGGCCCTGGTACTCACACCGGTGTCCATAAACAATTCGCGGACATCTTTGAGCCGGCAGATTTTATTGTTTATCCGGTACTCACTCTCCCCGCTTTTATATATCTTTCGTGTTATTTGTACCTCGTCAGCATCAATTGGGAGCTGTCTCGCTCCGACGCCGTCAGAATTTGACATAACCAGGCTGACTTCAGCCGCCCCCAGAGGTTTTCTACTGGTGCTGCCTCCGAATATCACATCCGCCATCTGCCCGCTTCGCAGGCTTTTGACGCTCTGCTCCCCGAGGACCCACTTTACCGCATCGACAACGTTGCTCTTGCCGCATCCGTTGGGTCCGACAATGGCTGTTATCGGTGAATCGAAAACAAATTCCGTCTTGTCGGCAAAACTCTTAAATCCGTTTAGTATAACCTTTTCAAGTCTCATCTATTATTCCTGGTGTAAACGTCCGGTAACTATTCCTAAAAAACTCAAGCCATGCTAATTAATCCAATTACGCAATATTGTTATCGGCCGAAGGTTTGTCATTTCTTGATATTTAGGCCGATTTTTGGCATGTCCCCGGCATGAAATTCCGCTCTCACGACACCCTTGTCACACATCTGTTTCAAAAGGACTGCCGCATCTGCATAGGAGACGCCCAGGCCGCCACGTCCCTTCTCGCCCTCTTTAATGGGCTCGTCACAGAGTGTTCTGATAATATCACCGAGTTCGAAGGAGCTTTTCAATTGTGATATGACACTGGGCCGTTTCGGATTCTTGCGGATGATGTTTACGTATTTCTGGCCGGTTGGGGCGTTGATGACGACGTCACCGCTGCCTGACTGCACGAAAATATTGCCGTTGCAATAGATTGGCGCACCGAACAACACAAAGCGCGGCTGCCCGCTGCGAGAGACAAATACTGCCTTGAGTTCGGTTTGTGCGACCCGTTCCAGATAAAAATTACGCCCAACGAATTCCTGCGTTATGGCAACATCGTCTAATTTTCGCAATTGCTCGTAAGCAGCTAACCTGATTCGAAAATCATCATCGCGCAGCAGTTTCCGCGAGATCGAGACCGCATCGTTCCTCTTTGCTCCGATGGTAATCGACTCCAGGGCTTCTACTCTGTAAGCTGAATCTTTTTCCTGTGCGATCCGCCTGAGAGCCACCAGGCCAGTGTCACTGCCGAGGTTGATCATACATCTGGCCGCGTGCAGCCGAATCTTCTCGTCGGGTGAATCCAACAAAACACCGATCTCGTCCAGGCATTCATTGCCGATGGCCTCAAGAGCAACCTCGCTCGAATACTTGTCCCCGGAACCGGAAAGTCTTTTTACATAAGCCCTTATTCTTTTGCTGTTAATTCCCGGTTCCTGTGTAAGATACATTGCCGCGACTATTGAAATAAATCTTTGTTTCTGCTCTCTATATTGAGTCGGCACAATCAATTCGATTCTGTCGGATTCAACCGCGTTTGCCACATTATCGCCAAAGCGCCCATTTATGTGGTTGCGAATCCGGTTCGCCATTTCAAAATCGGGCTTGTGGAGCGAGAGAATAATCTTGTACTCATCAAGAACCTTTCCTCCGGCCAGGATATGCCCCGTCCTTTTATTGATTGCCGAATCGTCAATCTTGTCTATATAGACCGGCCCCTCCGCATCAGCCAAAATTCTTGTATTTACACCGAAGCTTCCCAACATTTTCAGTTCGGCCGTAAAAAGCCGACCGCCATCAAGAGAAGTTGTCTGTGTGCTCGGTAATGCTGTTACTCTAACGTCAAAGTACTGGTTTTTCGAAGCAACTGCCGGTATCACCCCCTCAACCGAGACTACTGCAGTATCGGGACTGTCGATGAATTTATCGACATCCAGCTCGCTGTTCGCGGGCAATTGCCTTAGAATATATTGTCTAAGATATGCCCTTATCTGTGGCGGGCATTCTGCAGAACCTGCCCTTTCAAGCCTCACTACCAGACCTAATCCTTCAACGGGAAACGGTTCAGGGGCCGAGACCTTGACCAATGAGCCGATTGTGGCACCCAAACCCGCCGTGGATGCAAAATCCTGCCCCCCCCTGCCGGCCTGGCTCTGCCCACCGCAGCCGCCTACACAATAAACGGTGAGCAACGCTGCTATTAGAAGAACTGTTTTTCGACAAATCATGTTCATATAGCCATGCACCTCAAAAAAGGCTAAATATGCAGTGGAGAAATCTACCCAATACTATGCCTTCAAAACAATAATGTCAAGCCGAATTTCGAGCCTTTTTTCAGATCGATTCTCGATGCAGGTTACTGATTCGGCCAAATCATCCAAAACTTCGCTTTAAGCTGCCGCCCGCAGCGTAAGTTTACCGCTTCTTTTTAGTTGCCTTAAACGCTATTTCGATAATCGGCCGTAGTTTTTTGGTCCACACTTCATATCCCTTATCGTTCAGATGCAGTTGGTCTTTCAGAAAGAATTCGACGTTTGGCTTGCCGTCGCTGCTTAACAGTGGCGTTGCCGAATCGAAGTAGAACAGCCGGTCATCCTTCCCTGAGAAATCCTTAATCATCATGTTCGCTTCGTTCATCACCGGCCAGAGAGACCATCTGCTCCGGCTCGGTTTGATACCCACATAAATAATCCGTGTCCCCGGCAGCCTGGTGTGGACCAGCTTTACGAATTTCTTATAGTCGTCAAACACACACCGGGCGTTCTTTCCGGCCGCTACGTCGTTATCACCGGCGTAAAATACAATCACCTTCGGCTCGTAACGCAGCACAATTCGCTCGGCAAAATAATTGACCTCCGAGATTTGCGAGCCGCCAAACCCGCGGTTAAGCACAGCAAATTCCCCGAAACACTCGCGGGTCGGCCATAACCGGATGCTCGAACTGCCCACAAACAACACAGCATCCGAAGGGAATGTGTTCTTCCTGTCCCACTGCTCGAATTGCCGGATCGTCTCTTCCCACCGCCCGGCCGGATTCTCCGCCGGCTTATCCTGAGCATTCAAGACAAGACAACTACAAAACATAATTAACAAGCCGATCTTTGGTCGAACCATTGCTTTACCTTTCCATCCTGCCGTTTATTATGTCTTCTGGCCGGCTGATTATAAATGCGAAGAAACATTGACTGAGCGTCCCGCATGCCGCTTCCTGCTCAGTGCCTTGCGACCGTTTTTGGTACTCATACGTGCATGAAAGCCGCTCTTTCGATTTCTTTTAACTCTGCTCTTGCGATGATTTTCCATTTAATCTTTCCTAACAGTTGTTTTTTTCCATATATGATACGCAAATCTCGGCATTATACGCAATACATTCCTTTTTATGTTGCTGGAAAAATGTAGCTTTTGAAACCCGAATTCCCAAATAACAGCCAATTGCAGCAGAGCAGGCAGTTATAAATTATTGCTTAACCACCGTCTGACTGTGCCCTTTGGAACAGATTTAAGACTTCCTGTGGAGTTTTCACGAGTACTTTGGCTCCGTTTGCGGTCAGCTCCTCGGCGGTTCGAAAACCCCAGAGAGCCCCTGCCGGAAACATGCCGGCAGCGACGGCCGTGCGCATATCAGTGTCCGTATCGCCGAGATAGATAAACCGCTCCGGCAAAATGTCAAGCTCCTCGGCGATCTGAATCGCCCCGGCCGGGTCGGGCTTTACGGGAACCGACGGCAAAGCACCGCGAACAACCTGGAAATGAGAGTCCGGGAAATATCCCTCGACTACGGTTCGAGTCGCATTATGAGGCTTGTTCGACAGTACGGCCATCGGAACACTGCGTGCCTGCAACTCGGCCAGCAATTCCGGAACGCCGGGATACGGCTTTGTATTATCCGCCCAGCATTTTGCATATTCGGCCGAAATCGCTACCCTGCATCGATCCACCGTTTCGTCATCCTGATGGTCATCGGGCAGAACTCGCCGGGCCAGGCAGCCCGCGCCGTCGCCGACAAAACGCCGGTAACTTTCAATAGGATGTGTCGGAAAGCCCAACTGCTTCAGCCCTGCATTCGCGGCAAAGGCGATATCAGCTAATGTGTTCAGTAACGTACCGTCGAGGTCGAAAAGTATGGCTTGAAATTCGATTGTATCAGTCTCCGATGATTTGACAGATGATAGTTCTGGTTCTGGGCCGGGTGTCGAAATCGACGAGGATAATTTGCTGCCAGGTCCCGAGTGTTAGCCGGCCGGCCACAATGGGCACGCTCAGAGAAGGCCCCAGCAGCGAGGCCCGCACGTGGGCGTGGCCGTTATCATCATGCCACGTTTCTTCATGCTCGTAGCGGGCATTCTCCGGCGCGAGCTTCTCGAACGCCGCCTTCAAATCGTAGTTCGCCAGTCCCGGCTCATATTCGGTCGTCGTAATTCCCGCCGTCGAGCCGATATTGAAAACCGTCACGGCCCCATCGCGAATATCCGACCGCGTCACCGCCCCGCCGACCTGATCGGTAATATTAACAACCTCATTATTGCCTTTTGTTTTGATATTTATCTCTTGCGTTTTTACCATTTACGAAAAGCCTTATTCTTATTCATATTATCCATTGTAAATAGCCCGTATGATAACAACTGCAATCGACTTTTACAATCCTCAATCTCGGGAATCGCTGCTAATCGCTAATTCGCTACGATTTCGCCGCGACATACGCAACATGCGATGCGAAATGGCGTACACTCCAGGCTTGGTTTTTAGACCGGAAAATCCTCAAAGCCAAATCTCATGTCCCTCTCGATCACCAGTCAGGTGTTCCTTCCTCTACGATGCTGATATCGGCCGACTCAATCGTTTTACGCGCGGCCGGTGATACTCGGCCGGCGGTTACAAGCACCGTAGTGACGTCCGGATTGGACGCCCGATATTCACCCAAGCTGTCAACCACTTCCCGGGTGTTGGTGACGTAATCGTACGGGCAGACCAAGACATATGTTCCATTGTCGAGCACTGCTAACGGCAATCCGATAAACTTCAGTTGCCGGATTGGTTTTCTTGCCCGAATGTCAACCAGCAACATGCCCTCACGGATGCAGCAGAGAGCACCGACCTCGGTGTATGCCTGCGCTGCACTCTCGATGAGAGCTGCCCGATTTTGGATGCCGTCCAGGGCCCTGAATTGGTCTATGAGTTGTAGACGCTGCATGGTTGTGAACGCGGTCGAGTAGTGGAATCGAGATCGGATAGACTTTTCGACACCGGCGGCCTCAAGCTCCCCATCGATTTCGTTATTGATCGCGCTTGGCGGGCTTTTGGCGATCATTTCTTTCATCTGTACTGTCGTGGCAGGCACGCTCAGGCCGGGGATGAAAGACATAGCGGCTTGCGTAAGAAGACCTCCACCAAACAGTTCGAGCGTCATTTCGTCGAGCAGCTTCTTCAGCACGGGATTGGCCGTCTCAGGATCACAATCGAGTTCGGTGGCCAGCTTCCGGCGATCGGGAGAGCCCGCCCGCCGGTCTGCCGGATCGATATACTGATTAACCATAAGGTCAAAACCTTTGGGGGCACGCTCGAGTATTTCGAATGGCTCGGTGATGATGAGCTTCAATCCTTTCTCCGTGTCTTTAAGCGGAGTGAGGATGCCATCGACAAGAAGCGGATCCTTGCTTAACTCCTGTGCGGCTTCAATCGATTTCAATTCGCGCAGACGCAGGTAAAGCATATCCCGCCCCTGCGCGGTGATCGTGCCGAAGTCCGAATTAACCGTGAACGCATATTGGTATTCCTCCACCGGAACACGTTCGGCAATCTGGTAGTTGGGTCCCCGAAGAATCTCTTTCGGAAGGATCAAAGAGGCACTAAACGCGAGCGCCATCTCGCCTTGGGACCGCCCGGCTGGGACCTTCGGCGTCGTTGCGCACCCGCAAAAGCCTGCCGTCAGAATCGAAATAACAACCGTCAGTTTCCTTGTACACATAACCGTTCTCCGTATATAGGATGATTGAAAACGCAAACAGATATACAGGAATTTCGCCCATACACGATCTAACAAATCCCAGAACTCATAAGAATCCGTCGTCTTACCGACTTGAATGATCTCCATGAGCTTTATACTATAAAATTTTAGGCAGAAAAAAAGTTATTATTAATATTTTTTATGATAATATGATATTATATAGAATAGGAAGATTGTATTCTTCCTAAGTTTTCCATCGGGCTCGGAATGTTCAGGAGTATTTCTAAGCGTTGTTAATGATAAACCCCAACTGGTAGATATCATGGACAATAGTAACACGGCCACCGTGGATTGGAAAGAACTCGACCATGACCGGCTGTGCCTTGTCATAAAAGGCCGTCTGGACGTCGAAACCACCGGCTCCCTCTGGCGAAAGATCCTCAAGACTATCGCCGGGACAAAGCCCCGGGAGCTCCTCGTCGACGCGTCCCAAATCGAGTACTGCGACGGCGCCGGAATCGGCCTTTTGTTAGAGCTCACGCAAACGCAGAAGCAGAACAACCGCCGAATCCAAATAACCGGCCTGAGCCCTGACTTTCAGCCACTCATGAAACTCTTCGATCCGGGACAGGCAGCCGAGCCGCCGCCAAAACACGCATCACTTGCTCAACGCATCGAGAGTCTCGGCAAAAAATCCGCTCGTCTGCTCCAGAATGTCAAAGCCCAGATCAGTTTTATCGGCGAGGCCTTCGTCAAGCTGCTGACCACCTTGATTCACCCCCGCACTCTCCGCTGGCGAGATACCTTTCTTATCGCCGAAAAGGCCGGTGCAAACGCTGTTGGTATCACCGCCCTGCTGGGCTTTCTGATTGGGATGATTCTGGCATTTCAATCCGCTGTCTCCATGCAGAAGTTCGGTGCACAAGTCTTCGTTACGGATCTTGTCTGTTTAGCCCTGTTTCGTGAACTCGGCCCCCTGATTACGGCGTTCGTTCTGGCCAGTCGCAGCGGCTCGGCCTTTGCCGCCGAGATCGGAACTATGAAGATCAACGAAGAAATCGATGCCCTGACCACCATGGGCCTGGACCCCGTCCGGTTCCTCGTGGTCCCAAGGCTCATCGCCGCCATCTGCGTGCTCCCGCTATTGACCATGTTCAACAACCTTTTCGGTCTGATCGGTTGTGGCATGGTCATGTCGTTTTTTGGCTCTCCGCCGATAACCTATCTGCATCGGATCCAGCAGGCGGCCACCATGACCGACCTATGCGGAGGTCTGGCCAAGACCTTCGTTTTTGGAGCATTGATCGCCGGTATCGGGTGCCTGCAAGGTATCCGGACCGGCACCGGCCCCAGCGCCGTCGGAGATTCGGCCACCCGCGCCGTCGTCAGTGGTATTGTTGCCATCGTGGTGGCCGACGGTGCTTTTGCCGTCCTTTATTACTTCCTAAATATTTGAGTGAAAAATGAGCACGGAAACTAAACCTGTAATTCGAGTCAAAGACCTCACAATCGGCTACGGTGACAACATCGTACTGAGGAACGTTGATTTCGAGATCCTGACCGGTGAAATCTTCACCATCCTTGGCGGTTCCGGATGCGGCAAGAGCACCCTGCTCAAACATATGATCGGCCTGATGCAACCGCTCGGTGGCAGTGTGCTCATCGACGGCACCGATATAGTCACCGCCCAGGGCTCCGACCGGCTCGGCGTCCTCAGGAAGATTGGTGTCGCCTACCAGAACGGTGCGCTCTTCGGATCCATGAATCTGATGGAAAACCTCTGCCTGCCCCTCGAAGAATTCACCGACCTGCCTAAGGATGCGATGGAGATAATCGCCAGGATGAAGCTCAAAAGCGTCGGACTTGAGGGTTCGGCCTATAAAATGCCCGCTGAGCTTAGCGGTGGAATGAGAAAAAGGGCCGCTATCGCAAGGGCACTCAGCCTGGATCCGAAGGTGTTGTTCCTTGATGAGCCGTCGGCCGGCCTCGACCCGATTACCTCGGCGCAACTCGATGAGCTGATTCTGAAGCTGTCGCACAGCTTAAAAATTACCTTCGTGATAGTAACGCATGAACTGTCGAGCATTTTCACAGTTGCCGATAGAGTCGTCATGCTCGATAAGGAAACTAAGACAATCATTGCAACCGGAAAACCAGCCGAACTGCGCGATCACAGTGACAATCCCTGGGTCCGGCAGTTCTTTAATCGTCAGGCGTAAAATGTTTTTAACACAGGACATGGGCGAGGCGTATGACCTTGCTACCGGCTAAAAATATAATTTGGATGGGTTGATTAGATGAGCATGAAACCAAACTACTTCAAGATAGGGGTATTTGTTATTCTCGCGACGGCCCTGATTTTCGGCGCAGCCGTGGTTTTCGGCGCAGGGCTCTTCGCTCAGGATAGGATATATTTCGAAACCTACTTTAGTGAAGCCATCAGCGGACTGAATGTTGGTTCACCCATTGAGTTGAGAGGCGTTAATATCGGCAAGGTCGAGAAGATCGCTTTCGTCAGCAAGATCTACGGAGACATGATACAAAGTATCGAAAAGACCACCAAATACGGCCTATGCGTCGTAGTCGTGGGTTCTGCACCTCGGGACAGTTGGCAAGGCCTCAATCTGGAACAGGCGAATGCTATGCTGTTGCAGATGGTTGCTCGTGGCCTGCGTTTTCAAATCACCTCAAACTTACTTACCGGTCAATCCTACATCCAGGCCGACTACTTCGATCCTGAGGAATTCCCTGCGTTCGAGATAGAATGGCAGCCCGAGCATATTTACATTCCTTCGGCCCCCAGCGATATGACCACTTTGAGAGAATCCGTCAATAGTGTTCTTGACACGCTCAAGAAAATAGACGTGGAGAAAGTCCTGGACTCTCTCGATAAGGCTATCAACGACGCCAATATGGGTGAATTGAGTCAGCAAGCTATAGGCCTCTTGAGCGAAGCTCGTCTGAAAGTCCGCGATCTTGACACCAAAACGCTCAGCACATCCGCCAATCAGGTACTCGCTTCCATGGACCGGACCGTCGTTGACGCCAACGTGCCCGAGCTTAGCCAACAGCTTCAGAGTTTCATCGCCGAGGTCCGCCAGACAAATGAGAACCTGCAAAAGCTGCTCGCCAGCCCGACTCCAACACAGAGCAATATTCCCGAAATGATCGCCCGAATTAATGCCGCGTTGTCTCGTATAGACAGGCTCATCGCAAATGAAAGACCGGAACTGGAAATCATACTGGCCAACTTCAGGGAAATATCGGATAACATCAAAGACCTGACCGGCAGTCTGAAGCAACATCCCTCGGAGTTGTTGCTCAGCCAACCACCATCCAAATCGGAGGCGTTGAAATGAAACTTAGATGGCCCAAATTGTACGTTTACTCGACTTTTATTGTGTTCTCAATAATGTTCACAGGCTGTGGCCGGACGTCTTATAGCAAACGGACATATATCCTTGATGCAGCCCGGCAGCCGGAGCCCGGACAAGCTGAAAGTCATGCCACCATCGATGTGCGCCGCTTTACTATCGACTCGGCTTTTGCCGACAAAGGTTTCGTCTATCGCAGGGGCGAGCATGAATATGAGTCCGACTTCTATAATCAGTTTCTAATCTCACCGGCCGTCATGATAAGTGAAACGACGCGGCATTGGCTGTGCCGCTCGGGAATCTGTGAAAGAGTCTTAGTACCCGGCAGCCGACTCGAATCCACGCATACACTTGAGGCCAATATCACCGCCCTTTATGCAGACGTTCGCGACAAATCTTCACCGAGTGCCGTCATGGAGTTGCGCGCCTTTCTCATCGCCAACAATAATAACGATGAATCGGTGATCCTCGGAGAAAGATACCAGGCTTCTTGTCCACTGCAATCCAACACACCTGAAGCCTTCGTCGAAGCCCTCGATAAGTGTCTTGCGGAAATTCTGACCAGCCTCGAAAAGGATTTGAAGAAAGAACTCTCGCCGACCTGATAGGCAATAACAACGACCTGGCAGTCGGCTTTTGTTTTATACCAATTGGAATTAGTTTTTGAGCTACACAGTCATTCCTGCGAAGAGCCTGCCCCTTTTGGCAAGCCCGGCCCAGGGCAATAAGCAATCAAAGCACTACATAATCCCCATAACCAGCTATGTGACAAGATTAAGCAAACTTTTACTATTCCCATGTACTGGGATCGGTTGGTATTACTGTGATTTCCACAGTATCATGGTCATACTCCCTGCCATCAAAAACATGCAGCTCAACTGTTGTGACCCCCGGGGGCATTGTCAGAGTTGGCGACCAACCTCTCGATATGCCTTCTTCATGATACCATTCGTATGTAAGCGGATCTTCATCCGGATCGTACGATCCCGAACCGTCCATTTGCACTACTGCGCCTCTGGCATAAGTTTGCTCTACGGTCTGGTCCGGACCTGCATCGGCAACGGGAGGAGAGTTGTGAGTACGAGGAGGCTGAACAGAGATATTCGGCTTAACGAACGACATCTCGTGGTCCTGGAAGATGCGCGTTATTTCGCTCGTGTAATCATAACTTTGAAACCAGCTATTCCAGAAATCGACGATGTCATCAGGTTGATAATCTCGTACTATTGTCCAAATTTTAGAAAGGGCTTTATCGCTTAGTGTATCTTCATTATCGAAACGGTCATCTTTATCATCGAAAATATCCCATAATGCACAGCAGTTCATATTCTCGAAAAACTCGCCTGGCTTGAAATGGTCATAAGTGTCTTCTTCGAGATCGACTTCAAGTTTTTTATCATTTTCCTCATCCCAGTCCTGATACCTGGTGTCGCCGGAATACGGATAATCGGTATCGCCGTACTGCGTAGCAATGCTGAACAGCGTAGCCCAGGACTCACGGAAGGCAAGATTTCTCGCCTCCTGATCTTTTCGTTGAATCGGATGATGTCGCAGGTCGGCGTTCCAATAGTGTATAGAATTATCGCCGACGGAACCCTGTGCAAAAAAATACACATCCGCGATGAAGTGACCATATTCATGCATAATAACGTCCCGGTCGCCCCTGTCTCCCTGGGCGATGTACATGCCCCGATCGCACGGATCGAAATACGATGCCTCATCCTCGCAGGGCCAGAACGTCGTTACTTCGGGCAGATTAATGTCGAAGAATGTTTTTGCCTTTTCAAAGCTTTCCATTATTGAATCATAAACCATAAATTCTCCGCCGTATTTATCGGCGGTCATATTGACTACTACAGACTCATCCCCAGGGTGCGGATAGAGGTCGCTTTCCATATAATAGATTTCATCGAACACATCGTCTCTTACACTGCACACCTTTCCCTCAATTTCAGGATAAGCGCCGATTGGGCTTTCGGTAAAAACCTTAACATATATATTCTGACTGCTCATCTCGTAATTCAATACGACAACGTTATAATTACCATCCTTATCCGTATGCGTCCTACCAACCACACGATCGTCATTAGGGTCTTCATTACCATCGGCATCATAAACTTCTACAAGAGCGTATCGTATCGGATGTACCTGACCATAATCTCTGGTTATATAAAACATTTGGCCGCTCACGTTACCACCCGAAATGACCAGATCGATTGTGTCTTCGGAACATCCAGTATTTTTCGCCATTCCAAATCCTATCGGACACGTAATAATCGCGCCAATATAGTAATTGCCCATAATTAGATTATAAGGTATCAAACATGTTGTCTCGTAACTGTGTTGCTGGCCCGGCGCTAAACCATCACGCTCGACATAACCTAAATGGTGATCATCCGTTGTAATAACAGTATCTATCGATGCATAATAATCAACAGCATAACCTTCTATACTCAATTCGCTGCCGTTCTTGATAAGGTTGTAAATAACAAGATCGTCACCCGGCGAATATTCGCCCGGTGTAACTTCAATGGACTGGAAAACAAGATCGTAACCGGCCGGATAGACCAGTTCGATTTTTTCTTCGGAGCATCCTGTATTATTC
>CAYTNN010000028.1:7953-29658 GCA_964439135.1 uncultured Pirellulales bacterium | reverse complement strand
AAACAAATCCGAATTACCGAAATTCAAATGCTCAAAACAGCTTTCAGCAGGGATCTGCGGGCTGAACCGTTTGGATTATTTGCTAATTTGAATTTTGATATTGTTTCGAATTCCGTGCTTAGGATTTCGGATTTCACACACTGCGGGGGTGATCATCGCTACTTTCACGAGCCACATTTTCGATTGGCTGGAAGGCCTTGTCGTTCGGCCGGTGCTTTTGTATCGGCGACTGCGCTATGGCTATACTTTCCGGCGGATTCGCATGAGCGGGCCGAAGTACGCGAAGGTTGACCCGGCAGATTACGGGCGGCTGCGAAGATATAAATATATTGCAAAGAAAGGAAGAAACTGCTTCTATGCGCAGATACTTGAGCCAAAGGTCACAGCGGGAAAAAACCTGCCAATGCACATGCATCAGGAGATTCTCGAAGTGCCCAAAGGTATGGTGGTCGATCATATCAATCATGATGGGATGGACAACAGGAGCGCAAACCTGCGGGCCGCCACAAAAGCACAGAACTCACGCAACAGGAAGAAATTTTTAAAATCAGATGGTTCAAAACAATCTAAATACAAAGGAGTTTCCTGGCATAAGAAGACAGACAAATGGATGGCAGCGATAACGTTCAATACAAAACACATATATTTGGGACTCTTTGACAACGATATCGACGCTGCAAAGGCTTACGACGAAGCATCAAAAAAATATCACGGTGAGTTTGGACGTCTGAATTTCCCGGAACCTTTTTAAATGATTAATGATAATTGATAATTGATTATTTGAGATTGCCGCGCTCGGCTACGCCTCGCTCGCAATGACGAAAACGAGAATCAAGTATCGAGTATCCAGAATCGAGACTAATTGTCTTTGACTTAAACGCTGCGGTCAGTTAACCTTCGGCGGATATGAAAAGAATGCTTACATCCTGTTTCGGTCTCGGCCGGCTGCCGATTGCCCCGGGGACGTGGGGCTCGCTGCCGCCTGTTATTATTTTCGGCCTGATGAGCTGGTTCGGCGCATCGCCCGCGATTATAACAAATGTTATGGCGGCTTTAGTTTTAGCGGGCAGCTTCGTTTGTGTACAATTCGCCCCGGCTGCCATTGCGGCGACTGGTAAAAACGATCCCGGCGAAGTTGTTGCCGACGAATTTGCCGGCCAGGCAGTAACGTTTTTATTCAGCCCGTTTTTAGGCATGGGGGCAGCTACGGGCCGTCAAATTTTGATCACGGCGTTTGTGGGCTTTGTGCTGTTTCGGTTATTCGATATTTTCAAGCCCTGGCCGATACGCAAGCTGGAAAAGTATCCGGCCGGGTGGGGGATTCTCGCCGACGACTTGCTGGCCGGCGTCTTCGCTTGGATTGTCTTGCAGATTTGCATCAGGGTCCTTATTGTTATTTAGTTTGTTATTTTTTGGTTAGAAAGCAGGGATGTCGAAAGAATATTCTGTTGAGGTTTGCCGGGAGCTTGAAGCCGGATTTCACGCCGCCAGGCTGCATCGGCCGATGCGAATCAAACGCTACGACGAGGGCACGGAGCTGACTTACGATCTGCGCGGAGTTGGCCGGGCCGAGATGGCGAAAGTGCATCTTGTCGTCGAGAAGTTCGTGGGCGGGGGCTTTGCCGGGCAGGTATATCGCGTGAAGATAACGGGGATCAAGGGGGCGGTCGAGGGGCTCCAGGTCGACCGTTCTTACGCAATGAAGATTCTCATCCCGCCATCGGGTTTTTCCCGGCTGTTTCGAAACGTGCTGTACTGGATTGGCTTCCAGGGGCCGTTTCAACTGCAGGTCAATCCGACGGCGGCGCGGGCCGGGGCGCTCTGGCAGAAACTCATCCGGCGGGGAGCAAAAATTCGATTCGGCGATGAAAATGCCGTTGTGGATATTTATGCGACTTTCGTGGACGACAAGCTGGGAAGCTGCGGCGAGTTGAGCGAGTGGGTCGAGGGGCGGACGTGGCGGCTGGAGGTCGATGACCGGCTGGACCTGCTCAAGAAGTGGCTTCGAGGCGGGAAAGTCGACGAGCAGCAGGTCGGCTCGCCGGAATACCGCGCGAAGCGGAAGTTTATGAGTGAATTCGTCCAGCTTCTGAACGATATGGGGGCGTATGAGTTTGCCAGGCAGTACGAGTGGTCGACGTGTAAGAGCCAGCCGAACGCACTGAAGCGGCAGGGAACCGACGACAACCCGTCCGGGGGGCTGACGGCGGTGGATTTTCGGGCCGGGCTGGCGCTGCTGCCATTTTTGCCAATGAGCCCGGGCGATTTCAAGCTGATATTCAAAGGGCTGATGCGCGGCTCGCTTGTGCAGTTCGACCGGGGCGACATTACCAGGCTTGAGGCTTTCGTGGCCAAACACGGCGAAGAATTTGCCGGGATGAGGGATTTGCCAGCCGAATTGAAAACCGCCGACCGGCTCTACCGGGACTCGGTGCCGGATATAACTCATAACCATTTTCACCTGCTCTACAGCGGAAGGCTGTGGTCGACGATTCTCGATAGTGCCGTCACCGGGTGGAAGGTTCGGAACCTGGTGGATGAGCGGCATGAGTGGCAGTTTCACAGAAGCAGTATTTTGACGCTGCTGTTCTTTGCGATTGGACTGATACCGTTTCTGGGCAAATTCATCCGGCGGATTTGGGGACGAGCCGATTGGCACAAACACTATGCGGCAATGCTAACGAACCGGGACTATTTTAAGCGTGCGGTTCGTGGGAGAATCGCCGAGAAGGTCATCGTCTGGCACCGGGCCGGGCGTCTCGACGCTGAGAAAGCGCAGAAGATAGTCGCCGCAGGAATATGGCGGTTTTTCTGTCATTTGCCGCTGTCAATTTTGCCGGCCGGACTGCATAGAATTCTGACGGACAGTAAGTATGCAAAAGAGCGGCTGGCCTACTACCTTGTTCGTCCGGTTCGGCTCTATTTCAACGCCGAGCTGCGCGAGCAGTGGCTGCGGGATATGATGAGCGAGGGACAGAAAAAGCACATGCTCAGCGACGAGGATTCGCAAATCATCCTTTCGCAGATAGGCGAGCCGTTCATACAGAAATATCTCAAGAGCCTGGCCGTGCACGTCTGCACTCTGCCGGTGACACAGGTTGTTTCGGTTGCGATTGCGGTGATTTTTGTTCTGACGCATCCGGAGATGCCGAGGGCGGAGTCATGGGGGATCGGTCTGGGTATTATCGCGCTGTTCCAGGTCGTGCCGATTTCGCCGGGCTCGCTGACCCGCGGGCTTTACGTGGTATACCTGGTAATCAGGGAACGTAATTTCAAGGACTATAATATCGCGGTGTTTCTGGGATTTTTCAAGTACGTCGGCTATCTGGCTTTCCCGATTCAGATGACGTATCACTATCCCGTACTCTCAAGATTTATGGCGGGTCACTGGGCAACCGAGGGCGTGCATATCGTTCCGGTATTTGGCGAGGGCGGGGCTCTACTGGAGCACTGGGTATTTTGCCTGTTCTACAACTGGCCGCTGACGATCCGACGTAGAATGCGCAAACGGGCCGAAGCGCGTGCATTAAAAAAGCCGCGATATTGGCACGCGGGTTTGTGTGCTGTTGCCACGGCGGGAATATTCGGATTGACAGATTATATCTATCTTCGGAACATCGGCGAGCTGCCCGGTCTGCGGGATATCTGGTGGCTGGTGATTTTGGCGCCATTGATTTGTGGAGCGGCGGTAACACTGGGCTGCGGCGGGGCAGCATTAAGCAAACGAATCGTCACAGCGGCAGTCTGCGGCGTGATGGCCGGAGCACTTTATGCCGGAATTTCAGTTTTTTTGAGCTACGACGGCGGGATTGTGGCAAGTTGTATCTGGCGAATGTTCATTTTTGCAATCCTTACGACGGTTGGAACGATAGCAACCGAAATTAAGTTGCCCGATAGCTATAAGGTTTAGTAGAATTTTCTGGCAAAACGAGAATTTGAACGTATAATGTTATGTTTGGCCGATTGTACGGCTTATGAAATTGAAACCTTTTTAGTAGAGCCCTGGAAAAATATATCCTAAGCCTGCTTTGGAGGGTTGTTTTACTATGACGTTGAATACATATAGTTCGCTTTGCGATGATTTCTATTTCGACATGTATATAAATACCGAGTTGGATCTGCCGACCGAGCGTGATACGATTCTGGCCTTTTTCGAGCGGATACAAAAACAATATCCGTCGATGGGCATTTTTTATCGCCGGGGCAAAAGCGAATACTGCCTGGAAGAAGATAGAAACCTCGGCCATTACCGTTGGATCAGTCTCGAAACGGACCGTATCGCCTCCGGGGTAGCCAATCCATCGGACTTCGAAACGGCTTTTTCTCAGGACAAACTGGTGCTCGAGCTGATGCCGTATATGTTGAGCGTCAATCATCTCGATATCGATTCGCTTGATGTCACCTTCGCTATGGACTTCGATTTTGCGGGCAGTCACGACGAAGTTATTGCCGAGGCTTTATTGGGACAGAGCGCATTCAACTGCCTTCTGGATTTGCCTGATGTCAGATCCATCGGCTTTTCACCTGCAATGGTTGTGGCGTTGTCCGACGACGACCACACCCAGGCGAGGATCAGCATCGAATCCAAGACAAGCGTCTTCGAACCCGAGAAAAAAGGGCAAAATGAAGGTGAAGCGATTTGCTTGTCTTTGACAATCCGCCAATACCCGGGTACCGCCGGGATATTTGACCCGTTAGAATCTTTCGAAAATCAATGCCGATTAGCCCAGGAATTCATGGATGAAAAAATAGTCCCGAACTTCGTCCAGCCTTTAACCGAGACAATCGCACAAAAAAGGTTGACGTAGAATCAAAGAAGGATCTTCAAATGGCAATCGAAGCTCCAATAAGCAAATTCGCAAAGACCAACATTAAAATCTATATCGCGGCTTGTCTCGCTGCGGCAGTTATTTTTGCCTACGACGGCTATCTCAGTAAATATAAATGGTCGGGACGTTATAGCTTCTATCAAGAGCATGTCCTTGATAATGACGGTATACCTAACGCAGCAATGAATTTTAACACAAAGTCGCCGCCAGTTTTTCTCGGCGCGGCAGTACTTTTCACCGTGTACCTTTTTGTCATTAAGAAAAACAAACTCATCGCCGACGAAAACGAGCTCGTATTCAGCAACAAAAAAAGAATCGCTTATGATTCCATACAGAAAATAAATAAAACTTATTTCGACAAGAAGGGCTATTTCGTTATCACGTACAACAACGAAAGCGGCAAACAAGTCCAACGGAAAATAAGTGACAGAAAGTACGACAAGCTCGCGCCCATCCTGGACCATCTGGTGGCGAAAATCACTTGAATATTACCAGAGCAAGATTTCAATTCCCTTAAAAGCTTATCTACAGTTTTAGATTCACCACGAATAAACTCAAAAAAAGAAAAGATAATCAATTTATGGCTTAGCTATAGTAAATAGAAAATAGGCAATAACAAGCCCCATAAATGTAACTGTTTGTTAAAAAAGAAGATAGGCGATAATAAATATCTGGAGAGGCATTCTTTTGCAAAAAAATGTGCACTTTTTTTGACAAAAAGACGTAATTTTCTTGATCAACGGTACGCCAATGACGTATATTATATATATGGAGATTTATGAAACGATTGTCTTCACTAAACAGATCACTGGCTTAATTAGTGATGAAGATTATCGGGACCTTCAGCGTGTGTTGATCGTCAATCCGTTAGCTGGAGCGCTGATCAAGAACAGCGGGGGATTGCGAAAACTTCGTTGGCGAATCGCCGGCAAAGGCAAGAGTGGAGGTATTAGAGTCATATACTACTATGTGAGCGCTGACAGTAAGATATTTATGTTGGTTGCATACGAGAAAAGCAAAAAGGACGATCTAACTCAAAAACAACTGGCAAATTTAAGGAAACTGGTGACGGAGGAATTGTCATGAACCGGGAATTGTTTAAAGACCTCAGCAAGAGTATCAAAGAAGCAGGCAAGATTCAAAGAGGCCGGGTGAAAGCCTCTCGCGCTTTTAAGTACAACGCCGTAGATATACGCAAGCTCAGAAAATCTGTTAAGGTATCGCAGTCGCAGTTCGCAAGGATGATCGGAGTCAGTGTTGACACGGTGCAGAACTGGGAGCAAGGCCGCAGGACGCCGAGAGGTCCTGCAATGGCACTGCTTCGAGTCTTCGAGGAAAATCCAAAAGTCGTTGTGAGCGCTTTGGGCTGATCTGGACGCCTTTGAGGGTCAGGCCTTTCTTTAGTCTTTAACCTTGTAATGGCCCTATAAATTTGTTAATTTTCTTTCATGGCAAGGTCTGTCCGAATCCGATCTTAGTCAGCGAGATGTTGGTTTACTCCTAAAGATTGGAAATGGAGCCTCTGTGAGCAAACAGATAAAAAATATTTCCGATATACCTGCATCTAATCAAGAGGTTCAACAGACTCATAAAGACATTCGAAAACTGTTAAAGCTTAAAGAAAGGGCTGACTCTTAAGAAAGATACTATCTATTCATGCCTTTTCATTCTTTCAAGTAATGATCCCCAGATGCTTGAACTCCTCATCGACAGACTTCAATAGTATTTCCACTTCGCTCCAAGTAGCAAAGGAACTAACATCATGAGCATATGAGTTCCGCTTGTCTCGAATAGCATGTAGACACGCAGCATCTTTAAGTTTAGCATGGTCTGCTAATACGTTAATACGATGAAATAGTTTACTGCGCTTACTATTTGGATACTGAGAATCAATTATTTGCTCCAAAGCCTCGTCGAGTAGAGATACTGTTGCGATATATATTGCCGTCGGAAAAAGTGTGTCGGGTGTATCACCAACAGGCCATACGCACCCAACAATTGCTGCCCGTTGCACCGCACGGACATCTACGGACTTACGCAGTTTTTCAAGTCCATCTCCGATCGATTGATTTGGCATATGCTTTCCTTCACTGATAATGTTTGAGTTGAGCGGCGTTTGTGGAGTCGGCGTAGCCTGCGGAACAAACATCCGTCTCCAATGATTTGTTAGGCGCTGCTTGCACGAACTGCCTTAGCTAGCGCCTGAATACTCGGCATCGGATCCGTGCGATGAATGATGCGGTGGCAATTCGAGCAGATTATCGCCAAGTCGCTGAGCTCAGTTTTCACGACCCCATCAGATTTGGACAGTGGGGTCAGATGGTGAACCTCGCAGAATTCTTTGCCGTACTCTCCGTAAACCTTCTCAAAGTCAAAATTGCACACCTCACAACTTAGGCTTCCGGTTTGAGCCAGAACCTCATTCTTTTTCTTTTTAACGATGGCAGTGTTTCGCTCTCGCCTCAGATGCACGACTAAGCGAGGGTTGCCTTCCAGTCCTGATGCCTCAGAGTCAACGTCTGGAAGGCGTCCATTATCTACGCCTGTTTCAATTAGACTGAGCACCCTGGCTACAATTTCACTGCTCTCTGGCTTATCGGCAAACCAAACGTTGCTTTGCCCTATACCGCCTTTAACGGCTCTGGGAATTATGAGCTCACGTTTGCCGACAGGGAGCAGATTGGCGTCGGCTACGGAAGCGGATATTCGATAGGTATCTAAGCCGTTTTTCTTCTGCAGTGTTGTTGGATTCTTAATCAATTGCGGTTCACGATACACCGTGGCATTTGTGTACCAACCAACCACAGCAGTTCCGCCGCTATCGGGGCCGGCAGTCCAAACAACAGTTACCCCTCGCGCGTAATCCGCGTGTTTTTTTGCTCCAAGTTTCTCGACTTTGATTTGACCGGTAGGCTGGACATATCCGTAAACCATTCCGTCGATGTTGCTGAAGTTGCAAATTTCATGACCAATAGCGTCTTTGTTGTAGGAGCCGCCACGTTGAATCGAATCTCCGTCGATTCCGTCATAGT
Organism: uncultured Pirellulales bacterium; assembly: GCA_964439135.1. Classification (GTDB taxonomy): domain Bacteria; phylum Planctomycetota; class Phycisphaerae; order Sedimentisphaerales; family Anaerobacaceae; genus JAFGPJ01. The sequence continues at coordinate 21,797 of CAYTNN010000028.1, read as the reverse complement.
GCTTCATCCAACCCACGTTGCAGAACAGTATCGGCATAGTTTCTCCTCAGCGCCTAACATGTTATTATGTGCTTTTACTGAGAACACAGGATAAGATATTCTTGAAATTGGCCATCGACAACAAAAATGTGGAAAAATAGAATGGTTACTATCTCGATAAAGCTGGGATTCAGAGTCTTCGCCTTTTAGGCTCAGAGTACCAGGACATTCTATGCGCAAGCTGCGAGGCATAATAATAAATTGAAATACACGATTTTTGCAGACAGGTCAAGGCAATCAGAATAATTAATACTTAACCCCTTATTTCTTTATTTCTTTTGTTGGGCATTTGGCTTGCTTCTCTTTGCACGCCGTTGAATCTCTCTGAACATGAACACCCAACCGAAATCACTCTTAAGTGTCGAGGCCTCGCGAATGCTCTGCGCACCGTAGTACAGAGATGCAGGATTGACCGGAAGGAAAGGTATGTTCGTGAGGCCGAACTCAAACCACTTCTTTGACACAGACGGGTTGACCTGGTCGGAGATCTTCTCAAGTGCGGCATAGTAGCGTTCGCGGACAGCTTCTGCGTTCTCTCCGGTCGGTGATAGTAATACCTGCTGACGGAACGATTCAAGAAACGGTGAACGGCGGAGATCGAGGATGTCCGACCATGTTAAAGCGTCTAGATCAGGAAAACCCGAGCCTCCTGTATTCCCCGCGAAAGACGCCGAATGTGCCGCTTTGAGAATCCTCGTTTCGGCATCATCTCCGATGAATGATGCTGTCGGAAAGTGCGTCTGCCAGTAGAGTATATCATTCATCATGTACAATCCCCACTTGTGGCATTCGTAGGAGTCGCCAGTGTCGTCGATGGGATCAGCGCCAGCGACATCTATTATTGTGCTTCTCGTTGCATCGCGCAAAGCTTGCGGAGCATGCTCCCACGGGTACGGCTTCTCAGGATCATAGAGTTTAAACGGCGGTGCTAATTCGCCTGCTGACTTCCAGCACCGAAGCAGCCCCTGTTCAGTCTTGTCGGAAATCTCGTCCTTGGGCGTCAGCATTCCACAGTATAGGCGTACTGCGTGGCTGGACTTCTGGCTGAAGTCGTTGAAAATGAGTTGGTCAAAAAGGAGAGTAGACAGTTTCAATCGACACGCATTGAGCCCATCCGGGTGACCTATTGAGCCCCACGTACTACCCGACGAGATGTAGCCTGCATTCTCCATTTCTCAGCCCAACATATTATTATATGCTTTTACTGATAACACCGGATAAGATATTCTCGAAATAAGCCATTGAGAACCGACCGCTTCAAAGAAGTTCCAATGCGGTCCCGCGCGGCGGATTTAGACTCCGTCCCTGTCGGCGTCTCGCAAACTTCCGAGCACGCGCGAGAGCTTTCGCTTTTGGTTCCAAACGTCAGGGAATAACCGCCACAGAGAATATATACCGGAGAAGTCACATTACCAAGAGAAAAAATGTACCGGAAAGTGCAAAATGTCGACAAAGTGAGTTCCGGCGTGCTCTGCTGATAGTCACAATCCGTCAAACACCTAATGATGTGAGACTTATGAGGTCAAATCGGGGGACACCTTACCTTTTTCTCCCTCTCATAAGAGGAATTAAAGTGGTCCGCCTGCCCCATAGGGGGTACAATTTTCGATGAGTTTTGCTTGCTAATTATAGGTTTTGATAGAGGCCGGCGGGTAGGCTGGGGATTAATTCGCTCAGCGCCAAATAAAATCCTAACCAGTTACGTGTAGTTCAAAATCGTGAATAAGATTCTGTTTCTTGTATTCGCGATCGATATCTTTTCTATATATCATCCCGACAAGCTTCTTTTTATTATTCACATCAACAACCGGAATGGCCGAGACGTCACGAAAAGAAAATCGCTCAACGGCATCCAGGAGACTCGATTCCGGAAAAAGAACTGCAATGTCTGTTATGGCAATCTCCTTTAGAAGAATCTCCCGGTTGGGTTTCTGAGAGAAGAAAACCTGTCTAAACTTCTGCGCTGAAATAAAACCATAAAAATCTCCGTTTTCATCAAGCACCGGGAAGTTAATAATCTTGCCGTCTCGTATGTAGTCTACAAGGTCGGCTACGGTGTCGGAAACATTAAAAGCCTTGAAATCGGTTGTCATAACCTCCTTAACACTCACAGAGGCAAGAGAATGCACATTACCAAAACGGGATATCGGTTCTCCGCGGCGAGCAAGCTTAAGGGTATAAATTGACTCTTTCTCCAACAGGCTGGAAATCGCAAAAGCACAGATAACCGCCATCATAAGCGGAAGTATGACCTGATAATTGTGTGTCATCTCAAAAACTATAAGTATCGCAGTAATAGGCGCCCGTGTCGTGCCGGCAACTACCGCCGCCATTCCGCATATTGAAAAAACCCCGATAGAGGAAACATTCGTACCGAAAACTATATTGGATGCTATTCCGACCGCAGCTCCCAGCGCAGCTCCAAGGAACAGAGACGGAGCAAACACTCCTCCGCTGCCCCCTCCGGCTAAAGTCACTGAGGTGGAAAATACTTTTATGCCGTAGAGAAGCAGCACCAAAAAGAACAGATGCAGAGTAAGCTGCCCGTGCTCGTCTATCGGATGGAGAAAAAGATGCTCTATCGTCTCATAACCTATTCCCAAAACACGGGGATAAAAGAGCCCTATAAGACCCACAAGGAAACCCGCACACAGTGACTTGACCGACCAGTGCAATTTTATCCTGTCTACCAGGTCTTCGATCCCGTAAAGCATCTTGATGAAAATCCAGGCTCCGATTCCACAGATTACTCCCAGAACAATAAACAACGGCAATTCCTGCCAGTGCAGGGTAAAGGGCACATTTCCTATGGCCAGAGAAGCAGGACTGCCTCCCAGGACGGTCCGCATCACAATAGTACCCATTACAGATGCAATAATAAGCGGAGCCAGTGAAACACCTGAAAAATCATTGAGTATCACTTCAGAGGAAAACATCATTCCTGCTATCGGGGCATTAAATGTCGCCGATATTCCCGCTGCGGCGCCGCAGGCAAGCATGAGTTTATTACGCTGTCCTGAGAAGTTTAAGAGCTGTCCGACAAATGACCCGATTGCCGAACCAATCTGCACGATAGGTCCTTCCCGTCCTACCGAACCTCCCGTGCCAATAGTTAATGCTGAAACCAGGGCCTTAATTCCAACGACTCTCGGCCTAATAATCCCGCCGTGATTTGCTGCAGCAGCCATTACTTCCGGAACGCCGTGTCCGCGCGCTTCAGGTGCGAACCGATGGGTAATCCACATCGCAACAAAAATTCCCGCCATAGGAATAACCGGAAAAAGCCAGGGCGAAGGAAGCATCCGGTCCTTGATTATATCAAGGAAAATCCAATTCATTATCTTTATCAGCAAGCCGAAACCCAAGGCGCCAAGTCCGGCACCTATGCCAATGAAAGCAGCCAGAGAATAGAGCATAACCAATGCGTGTGTACGTAAAAATCCGCTTTTCAATTTTTCCATATCATTTGTTACCCGTATATTTGTCTTTAAATCTCAGCCTCGTAGACACCAGCGTTATGAGTAATCTTCCGGCAGGCACCAAAAACTGAGAATATATTAACATTCTGTTAACTTATGTAAATTGGGGTAATCCCCACTCTTATTGTAGGGCAACGCCCCACACGGCTGCCATGAGACTCCGTGCAACAACAGCTTTTCGACTTCACGATGCATTATAATGGACATCATGAATCTTCATAATGGAATAATAGGGGGGAATTAAGGATACAGTACATTTTTCGATGATTTGTGCTTGATAATGAGAAGGTTTTGAGAGCCGAAATTAGACCGCCGGCCTTTAATTAGCAAACCAAATAAATATAATAAATATATGAGCATTGCATTTAAGCCTCTTGCAGGTTATCTCGCAAAAGCTTTTTTGCGTAAGCCCTTTTATAACAATCACTTAATCGGCAAGCGGGTGCGTTTTAAACCTCTTGCCAGCCTATTACCTTGATATTTAGCTCCATTTGCATTGTATGATTTATGTTTTATACTTTATGCTGGGAGGGTCTACTCATGGCAAAGCAAGAAAGGCAACTCTTAGACAACTTGGATGGCAGTGCTTCATATTGGCAATATCGCCACAATCCAGCAGAATACGAGAGACAACAACCCTATAAACAAGTAGAGCAGAACACCGACGATACATGGATCATATTGCTTTGTATTCTTTTCACAATAGGCTTTTTAGCCCTACTTGTTAAAACGACACTTTGGAGTATTTTGTAGTTTATCATCGCGTTGGTACTTTGCTGCTTACTTCTTTGTTCAGCATCAGGTCTATTTGGAGAATCCCGGCCGGCCGGGATGACTTGATTCACACGATCTAATCATTTCGTAAAGCCGTGTCTAAAAACTACTTTCAGGCACGGAATCACTCAAATCTACACAATTTTTATCCTTTTTTCATAATATAGTGCTTATCTGCGGTTTCATAATCAATAAGTTTCCTTGTGAAGCAAACGTAAAGCTTGAATCTTTAAGACAGATTTGATATTCTACCCGGCGGTCCTAAGGGAATCGGCCGTAAAGGTGCCCTGTGGGCTGACGGAAACAGAGATTAGGCATACTAACAAAAGGAACGGATTCAAATGAATTATTGCGTTGTAGGATTACAGTGGGGTGACGAAGGCAAGGGCAAGGTTGTTGATATTCTCGCCGAGCATTGCGATATCGTTGTACGATACGGGGGTGGCGCCAATGCCGGCCACACGGTTATCGTAGGCGACAGCCGCTTCGCCCTGCATCTTCTGCCCAGCGGCTCGGTCCGGCCGGACACCACTTGCGTAATCTCAAACGGTGTCGTCGTCGATCCGGACGTGCTGATACAGGAAATCGACACGCTCGCCCAGAAAGATATTTCGCTCGATGGCCGATTTCTGATTAGTGAAAATGCCCACGTCGTCCTGGACTATCACAAGCAAGAGGACCAGTTACGCGAAGATTCGCTCGCCAAAAATAAGATCGGCACAACTATTCGAGGCATCGGCCCCTGTTATGCGGACAAGGTCGGCAGAAGCTATTCCATCCGGATGGGTGACTTCAGGGACATGGAGGCTCTCGAAGCCAAGCTGAAAACGATAGTCGAGTACAAGAACAAAATCTTCAAAGCCCTTTATAACACCGAGTCGATAGGTACAGACGAAATCCTGGAAAAGTGTAAAATCTACGCCGGCAGGCTGTTGCCTTTCACGACGGACACGACCGAATTTCTGCACAAATCAATTGCCAGCGGTAAATCCATCCTTTTCGAAGGCGCCCAGGGCTCGCTGCTTGATCTGGATCACGGCACTTTCCCGTTTGTTACCAGCTCGAATTCAAGTGCGCTCGGCATGCCGGCGGGCTCCGGCGTTCCTGCCAAATTCGTCGATAAATTCGTCGGCTTAATCAAGGCCTACACAACGAGAGTCGGCGCCGGGCCTTTCCCTGTCGAGCAGGAAAACGAAACGGGCCAATATATCCGCGACAAGGGTCATGAATACGGCACCACAACAGGCCGGCCCCGCCGATGCGGCTGGTTCGACGCCGTGCCGGTAACTTACAGCGTAACTATCGGCGGAATTGACGAAGTCGCGATGATGCATCTCGATACCCTCAGCGGTCTGGAGGAGCTGAAGATTTGCAGGGCATATAAAATCAACGGAAAAGAGACGACTTTCTTCCCGGCAAACAAGGACAGACTCTCCCAGGCCGAGCCTGTTTACGAAACACTGCCGGGCTGGAGCGAGGACCTGACAGAAGTAAACAATTTTGAGGACTTGCCGGTGAACGCCCAAAACTATGTCCGCCGAATCGAAGAATATATCGGCAAACCGATAACATTCGTCGGCGTCGGGCCAAAACGAAGTCAGACAATATTCAGACAATAGGGTTCATCTCTCTCGAAAATATGAACTTAATGCTATAAGCTGTGCCGGCTATGGAAACTTTTGAACAGAAACTCAAAAAAACCGCAAAACGACTTGGTTTGAAACTTGAACAGATACCCCGTAATATCGCAATCATTATGGACGGCAACGGCCGGTGGGCACAGAGCAAATCAATGCCGCGGGTAATGGGGCACCGCCAGGGCGCAAAAATAATCGAAAGAATAGCATTATTCTGTGTCGATCTGGGCATCGAATCTCTGACATTGTATTCCTTCAGTACAGAGAACTGGAAAAGGCCCAAATCCGAAATCAAAGCCCTTATGCACATCCACTCCGAATATCTTGTCGATATCCGGCCTACGCTGATGAAAAATAATGTAAAGTTAATTCACCTCGGCCGAAAAGAAGGACTCCCGCCGCAGGTGCTGAAAGACCTCTCGGAAACAATGGCCGAGACATCCGCCAATACCGGCATGATCCTTGCTCTTGCGTTGAATTACAGCGGCCGGACGGAAATCGTGGACGCGACCCGGAAGATAGCAGAAGCATATAAAAAGGGCAAATTCCGCCTGGAAGATATCGATGAACAGTGCGTAAGCCAAAATCTGTACGCGAGTTATCTGGGCGAGCCGGACTTGTTGATCCGCACGGCAAACGAAATGAGAATTAGTAACTTTCTGCTCTGGCAGATTTCATACAGTGAATTCTATGTTACGAAAACGCTTTGGCCTGATTTCAAAAAAACATCCGTCGAAAAGGCAATCCTGGCCTACGCTTCAAGAAAACGGCGTTTTGGAACTATCTAAACGAAACCATAGCTGATAAACAACAAGCTCAAAAATATAAAGCTGACTTTTGCAAAGCTCTCGTACGAATTAAAATGCTCAGATACAGGTTGTTTTTTGGAACATTGATGACGCTGTTCTTTACCGCTGCCGTCATTTTCGACGGCTGGATGGACGGCTCTCTTTCAACTTTAGCCGATCCGGCTCAGGCCGGAGTGCAGGGAACGATTCTTTGCATTCTCGTCGTCCTGCTGATAATTCCGGCACAATTCGAGCTGTCCAAACTCGCGGCGGCAAAAAATTTGAAGATTTTTCTGCCCGTTTCGATAACCGCCTCGATTTTATTCGCCGTATCACCCTATTTGCAACAGCTCGTAGAATTTCCGCCGGAAACTTATCTCAGTCTTCTATCGGCTTTCGTGCTGTTGGTATTGCTTTTATATCAATATAAGATCCACGGGACTTCGGGCGTTTTAGCCAATTGCGGAGCAAATTATTTTTCGATTCTGTACCTGGGACTTCTCAGCAGTTTCTGTATCGCAATTCGAATAGAATTCGGACTCTGGCCTTTATTAATGTATGTTTTTGTCGTAAAATCTGCCGACATAGGTGCTTACTCGATCGGGACCCTTTTTGGCAGACATAAATTTTCGCCAAAAATCAGCCCTGGAAAAACATGGGAAGGAATGGGCGGCGCCGTTGGGTTAGCGATAATTGTTGCTATTGGTTTTGCGTTAATTTGTGATATAATGCCTTGGTGGCCGGCGGTAATATTCGGCCTTGGTTTTGCGTTTATCGGCCAACTGGGCGATCTGGCCGAGTCAATGATAAAACGAGACGCCGAGCAGAAAGATTCGGCAAACAAGGTGCCCGGCTTCGGCGGCGTACTGGACATCGTCGATTCGCCTCTCGTTGCGGCGCCGCTCGCATATTTATTCTTTATGTGGAGTTCTTGACAGAGCAGAGCTTTGGAAATCACAATACAATTAGATTCGACCGACAAGCAACTCGAATTGTTCGGCCCCGCCGACAGTTACCTTCGGCTTTTACGCCAATCACTCGGCGTGCAGATTACCGCTCGCCAGAGCAGGTTAATGATCACAGGCAAAGAACTCGATGTAAAAAAAGCCGCCGAGATTGTCGAGAAAATGCAAAATCAGCTTATCAAACATCGTTCACTCACCGCCGAGGACGTAACCGCCTATATCAAGCACAAGGATTTACTCAAAACTCTCGATACCGGCAAGGGCATTAGTGTCTATTCGCATAAAAAGGTCATCGAGCCGACCACAAAGGGACAGCTAAAGTATATCGAAACGATGTTAGCCAACGACCTGACCTTTTGTATCGGACCGGCCGGGACCGGCAAAACATACCTGGCAGTCGCAATTGCCGTCTCAATGCTGAAGAAAAAAGAGATCCGGAGAATAGTCTTGGCGCGACCTGCTGTTGAGGCCGGCGAAAAACTCGGATTTCTGCCCGGCGATTTGCAGGCAAAAGTTAATCCATATCTTCGTCCCCTGTTCGACGCTCTCGAAGACATGATGGATTTTACGCAGATGAAGAAATTCGTCGAGCTGGATATAATCGAGATAATTCCGCTCGCCTTCATGCGCGGCCGGACGTTAAACGAAGCCGTCATCATCTGTGACGAAGCCCAAAATACCTCGGCATTACAGATGCTGATGGTCCTGACAAGGCTGGGGAACGGCTCGAAAATGATAATAACAGGCGACATAACACAAATCGATCTGGAACCCGGACAGAAAAGCGGAATGATCGAAGCAATTGAAACGCTTCGACGAATCAAAGGCATAGGTTACACGGAATTAAACCAGAGGGATATAGTACGGCATCGACTGGTTCAAAATATTGTGCAGGCTTATAAAAAAAGGGCTAAAAACAATTAGCCGTCAATACGTGCAGGATAGATAGATGGGATTTTGGAAGAAAATAAATCCAAGGCGAAGTCAGGTTCGCAAGAACATATCAGCCGAGCGCTTTTCACGAATAAGCCGGCTCGCCAATACTGATTCTTTGGTCTCGATCCTGATATGGCTGCTTTTCGTAGTCCTCTACACCCTCATTTTATCTATCCCTATCCCGCAAGCAAACATTCTACAGGTAATACCAATAGCTGTTATAGTTGTTTTGATTTCCCTGGCTGGTGCTTTGTATATCCACCACTTCCAAAAGCGAATATCAAAAAACCACGCCAGAGCGTTAGTTCTGGTCGGATTATTCATCCTGTTATTAGTCACAACCAAACTCGGCGTTTTATCAACCAGGCTGACCTTTTGGGCTACTGCAACCGCCGTGACAACAGCAATTATTATGACAATCGCTTATGACCAGCGTTTCGCAATAGGTATGAGTATCTTCTATTGCCTTTTTGCCTGTCTCGTCGTAGAGCCGATAGAATCTCAACTGACGAATTTCTACCTGTTTTTGACAATGGCCGCCGGCGCAACTACCTGCTGTTTTTGTCTGAAAGAAATCCGCACGAGAATTAAATTGCTCCAGGTCAGCACGCTGGCGGCGATAATAGTGTTCATAATGGCAGCCGCTCTGAACTTTTTGTCCCAGAACCTCAATCCTGCCGGTATTATCAGGGACTCCGCCCTTCACGCAGGCATTACCCTTGTGGTCGGCGTGCTCATTCAGGGTTTGCTGCCGCTTATCGAAAAAGCCTTTCGCATAGCAACGAGCATGACGCTGCTGGACTACAGCGATGCCAACCAGCGGTTGTTGAAACGGCTTCATATGGAAGCTCCCGGCACATTCAGTCACAGCCTGTTAATTGGCTCAATTGCCGAGGCCGCCGCCGAAGCAATCGGACGTAACGGTCTGTTATGCCGTGTAGGCGCCTATTACCACGATATCGGCAAAATCAATAAGGCCGGCTATTTCGTTGAAAATGAACTTGGCTCGGCCAGCCGGCACAAAGAACTCTCGCCGACAATGAGTTATTTAATTATCGTCGGTCACGTTAAAGACGGGATAGAAATGGCCAAGGAATACGGCCTGCCCAGCGTGCTTCGACAATTTATCGAAACACACCATGGCACAACATTGATCGAACATTTCTACAACGAGGCAAAAAAACAAAAAACGAAAAACGCAAAAGGTAAAACCGCCGAGGCTCCTTCCGAGAGTGAGTTCAGGTATCCGGGCCCGAAGCCGCGAATAAAAGAAGCTGCGATCGTTATGCTGGCCGATACCGTAGAAAGTGCCGTCAGAAGCCTGCCTGAAGTAACACCGACAAAAATAGAAGCGGTCGTGCACAATATGTCGATGAAACGACTGCAGGACGGCCAATTCGACGAATGTGACATGTCCCTGCGGGAACTCAGTCAGATAGAAGCAAGTATATCAAAAACTCTCGCGGCACACTATCACGGACGAATCGCATATCCAAAACCACCGGATGAACCCCTGGAGACGGAATCCCAGGCCGAGCAGCGCGAGCAAAAAAACAATAAATAATCATGGCTCCTTCCAAACAAGACCCAGACATAGTCATTCGAATAATTAAAAATTTCGAAGGCATAGACATACCTCCGCTTAAGATAAAACAAATGGCAAAAACCATCTGCTATCGTTTTGGAAGGAACGAACCGGCAGATACACGATACGAGATCAGCATCGCCATAGCCGGCGATAATGAAATCCGCGAATTGAACAGAGAATTCCTGAACAGCAAAGCTACCACCGATTGTTTGAGCTTCGATTTATCCGACGATGAGAAGGGGCTTAGAATTTTTGATCTGGTCGTTAACGGAGAAATGGCCGTCCGGCAGGCAAATCGGCGGAGCCATTCAAGCGAAGCTGAACTGGCCCTGTACATCACGCACGGCCTGCTGCACAACCTCGGATTCGACGATTCGACGCAAAACCAGGCCCGGGAAATGCACGAAACCGAAGATGAAATTTTGCAGGAATTTGGCTACGGCATAGTATATAATAAAGATACAAGACCAAAAGAACATTAGAGCACGGGAAACGAAGAGAACCTGTGCATCAAAATAGCTGAAAGGGTATCATAAAGTGAATTACGCTGGTTGGGCGGTTCTGTTAATTTGCCTTCTCGCTGGCGGCTCATTGTTCTTTTCCGTCAACGCCGTCGCTCTGCGAATATTTTCACACGTCAAATTACAGGAAGCATTCAAAGCGGCCATCAAAAAAGAGGATTCAAAAGATCTCACCGAGCGGCTGGCGGAGAAGGAAGAAGAGCTGATTTTGACGTGTTCCTTATACCGGCTCATCTTCAATATGTGCATACTGCTGGCGTTGGTATATGTTTTCACCAGCCGGGGCGATCCGGCAAGCCGGGGCAGCTACGCTGTCGATTATCTGCTTGCAGCTCTCGTGGCATTCGGCATATTTTCGATATTCAGTCTGGCCATTCCTCATGCCTGGGCGAAATATGCGGGCGAAAAAATCCTTAGCCGGACGTACAAGCTGCTTATGCTCTTCGCGTTTATCGCTTCTCCAATTCTTTACATCTTCAAACTATACGACGGTTTTGTCCGGCGTCTGGCAGGTATCGCCGAAACAACGCCGGAAGAGCAACACGAAGAAAGACAGGAAGAATTCCTGACGGGCCTTGAGCAGCACAGAACCGATGGCGTGCTCGACGAAGAAGAGCAGGAAATGATCGAAAACGTTTTGGAGTTAAGCAGCAGCACCGCCGACGAAATTATGACGCCTCGCACCGACATCGTCGCCGCCGAGGTCAGCTCCGATTTGCAGCAGGTTCTGCAAATCATCACGTCCGGCGGACATACTCGCATCCCGGTTTACGAAGATAATATAGACAACATAGTCGGCCTTATTTACGCCAAGGACCTGCTGGCCGAGATCGGCAAAGATCCGGTGGATTTCAAGCTCCGCGAGAAAATGAGGAAGGTCTACTTTGTCCCTGAATCAAAATCTCTGCGCGCCCTGCTGCACGAGTTTCAAAACCAGAAATTGCACATCTCCATCGTGCTGGACGAATACGGCGGTACGGCCGGCATCGTGACTCTGGAGGATATCCTCGAAGAACTCGTTGGCGAAATCGCAGACGAGTACGAAGAAACACCCACCGAACCTATAAAGAAAATCGATCAAAACACTATCGAAGCCGACGCCAGAACGTACATCGACGACCTGAACGACGAGTGCGATCTGAATCTGCCCGAAGACGAAGATTACGAGACCATCGGCGGCTTTGTCTTCTCACTTCTGGGCTATATTCCGAAAGCCAACGAAAGCTTCGACTACGAGAATCTAAAGTTCACCATCGCCTCGGCCGAGGCCAGAAAAATTAAACGCATAAAAATCCAGAAAATCGAAAATGGGTAGGGGCCGCCCCATGTGGCGGCCCTGGGCAGGCACGCGGGCCTGCCCCTACGGAACAACCATGCTGACCAAGGACCTGGCTATCTGCATACGCGCAATCGATTACTCCGAAACATCTCAGATTGTCTCATTTTTTACAAGAGCCACCGGCAAAATCGATGCCATCGCGAAAGGCTCGAAACGGCCCAAATCGCCCTTCGACGGGCCCATCGAAGTACTCTCGCACGGGAAGATCGTCTTTGTCGATTCGGGCGGAGACAAGCTCGCCACCCTGACCGAATTCCAGCAGGGGCCCGCTCTGATAAACCTGCGCAACAACCTTTTCATGATGTACGCCTGCCTTTTCGCCGCCGAGCTGATGAATAACCTTACGCACGATTATGATCCCCACCCCGAGCTTTTCGACGGCTTTCTGGAATTTTTGCATAATGCAAACGAACAAGATTCAACGAGCGACCAGCAGCGTGACATCCTGGCCCTGCTGATATTATTCCAATTGACCCTGCTCAGAGAAATAGGGCTCCAGCCGATTTTAAATCATTGCGCCAACTGCAAAACGCAATACGCAGAACGCAATACGCAATACGAGACTTATTTCAGCAGTTCCGCCAACGGGCTGATCTGCAGGGATTGCGAGCCAAGTTTTCCCGACAAAATCAGGCTCACGAAAGCCGCTTCAGCCTGCCTGGCCGCCTTCAAACAGATACCCGGCTCAGAGGAGAAAACGCTTAAGGAGATCGAAAAAGTTTTGGTCCATCACTTGACGGGATTGCTCGGCCGAACGCCGAAAATGGCCAGGCACATCCTTCAAGGATGACTTTTACTGCCGGCGTGTTTCGCCGGGAAACAACTTAACGTACTTGCATGGTAGATACAGAATATAACACAGAACCGCAGTTTGGGCCGGGCACGGCAAAGTTTATCGCCACGATGCGAAGAGATATGGAAAACAGGTACGCGCCGCTGGTCATAGCCGGGATCGCAGCCGTGATTATGCTTCCGGCATTAAATGCCGGCTTTGTACAGGACGACCTGTTCCACCGTATAAGGCTTGTCGAACCATCTCAATTCCCAGAGGAGTTTTCCGGCACCGGATTGATCGATCCGGATGCAGGCAGTTTGTCGGTGGCGATGCGTGACATGCACTCTCTTTCTCGAACACAGCAGGATACCGATAATTTGAAGGAGTCGGGCCTGTGTCCATGGTGGACCGCTAAGGATTTGCGATTCGCCAACTTCCGGCCACTGGACAGCCTCACTCACTGGCTGGACTATCGCCTGTTCCCCGATTCGCCGCGCCCGATGCACCTGCACAATATAATTTGGTTTGCGGCGGTCGTGTTCCTACTGACTATCTTGTATCGACGATTCATGGTCCCCGTTTGGATGGCGACTCTGGCGGCGCTGCTTTACACTATCGACGATAGCAACTACTTCCCGGCAATGTGGATAGCAAACAGAAACCTGCTGCTGGCACTGTTTTTTTCCATTCTTACACTGTTGCTGCACGACAAATGGCGACGGCATTCTTCGCTGGCCGCCGGCCTCGCTGCACCGTTTACACTGCTGCTGTCATTACTGTCAACCGAGGCCGGTATAGCAACTTTTGCCTACCTATTCGCTTATGCTCTTATCATAGACCGGGCAAGCTGGATCCGAAGAATCGTAAGCCTGGCTCCGGGTTTCATCGTTATTGCAGTTTGGCGGGTAATTTATAATGCACTCGGATACGGAGCGACGGCAAGCGGCTTTGTCATTGACCCGGGACGCGAGCCAATGCGTTACGCGCGGGCCGTGCTGGAGCG
>CAYTNN010000028.1:0-7853 GCA_964439135.1 uncultured Pirellulales bacterium | reverse complement strand
TCGGCGGATTGTTTGCTGAAGAAAACTGGGTACCGGGATCGCGCTTCTGGCGAGTCCCGGCAATGATACTCTGTGCAACGCTAATATTTGTCCACGGGGGCTTCGCCATCGTATCTCGGGCACGAGCCCCAAAAACGGTGTCTTTTATCTTCGACACTTTTTATTCGACGATTAAAGTGGATCCCACCGACGACCTGACGGGTAAGACCCTGGTGGTTGTCAATGCTCCCAATCCGTTTCTATTTCTCGGCTTGCCCGTTTTAAGAGATTACTTAGATCAACCTCTGCCGGCGAGAACCCGCCTTCTGGTCCCGGGGTACAACCCTTTGAAAATCACCCGCACAGGCGAAAAAACGCTGTTAATTGAATCCCTGGCCGGCAGCCTTCTGAAAACAGATTCTCCTTATAGAGATTTCAAGCCGAACTTCGTCTACTTCTATCATGAGCTTAGCAGTTTGTTCGGCGCCGAAGACTTGCCGTTTAAGCCCGGCGAGAAAATAGAACTGAGCGACATGTCGGCTGAAATCATTAGCGTGGATGCCGACGGTCAACCGACAACGGTTCGATTCGATTTCGACATTTCTTTAAACGATTCGTCCCTGTGCTGGCTACAGTGGAAATGGAAAAAAAGCGGCTTCGGTTCCTACACTAAATTCAAAGTACCGGCAATAGGAAAGAATTCCTTTACGAACGGGCCATTCGGCGATATTTGAACTATCCGACGAAGCACAAAAAAGCGAGGCTACTTTCACTCTATTCAAATGGTTTCCATTGGCTGTATGTTGAAACCGTGATATCACTGTTTACAATGCTTTCTCTCATATTGCTTGTATGATCATTACCCTCAGGATATTATGAAATGGGTGATAGATGTGCGCGTAACGAAGCATTTTGCATAAAATATTACTTGATTTACGCAGAAGCATGAGGTATAATTTCTGGCGCCTTGCTCGTGTAAGAATCCTCAGAACTATCTAATGTAATAAGCTTCGAGGGCGAGTAAGAATGACTTTATTTTTAGCCTGATACTGACACGTTCGCTGCAAATGTTGGGATTTTACAACTAAACTGTGCGCAAAATTAAGCGTATAAGATACATGTGCCGCGTAAAATGTGCTCTGACGGTAAGTTGTATACGCTGGAAAAAGCCTCATAGCCAAAGATGCTTTTTGACGATATATTTTGTATCATGTGGGTTTTAGGGATTGCCCAGTTAGTGCAAGCGAAAAAAGAAACATACGATTATAGAAGTGAGGTGTAAAGTGAACAAGGATCACATATTGTTAAAGCTTGTTCTGGATAGAATTGGATTTGAAAACATAAAAATAGGCAACTTCACTGAGAGGAAAATTTTACAGAAAAAGATCTATCTCCTCCAGCTTACAGGCATTGATCTGGGATATCGTTACAATTGGTACCTATATGGACCATATTGCCCCGCTCTTGCCAGCGACACATTCACCCTTAGGAACGAAATCGGATATGATGATGAGTTCAAAGATTACGAACTTAATTCTCAAACCAAGAGCAAGTTGGACACACTGAAGAACATTGTCGATTTGCCCGATACTCCGACAACAACCGAACCTGAGTGGCTCGAGTTGCTAGCTTCGTTGCACTACCTAAAACATATCGCGTATTGGCCGGGAAAGAATAATCCGGAATTCGAGGAGGTTTTCGAGAAGCTTGCCGAGTCAAAACCGCACTTTGCAGACAAGAGAAACTTAGCAATAGTAGCTTGGAAAAAGCTCGATAATGTAGGACTCGTGCAAGGGAAAACGTTGGAGTAAGCCTTGCCCCAATGAGGCGTCATGGGAGAGGAATTCCGCCACAAAATAATCATTGATCCAGTCCATGGCGATATTGGGCTGAGCAAGTTAGAAATTGAGCTTATTGACACCCCCACATTTCAGCGTCTACGAGGAATTAAGCAACTGGGCTTCGCCTACATAGTATATCCCAGTGCCAGACATAGCCGTTTTGAACATTCGCTGGGTGTTATGCACATAATGACTCGCATCCTTGAGTCTTTTCGAAGTAAGAACAAAGATGCCGTGTCTGACGACCATTTCCAAAAACTTCGCATAGCTGCCTTGTTGCATGACATTGGGCATTATCCGTATTCTCACCTGATGGAGAGAATTGATTGGAACTCAGCGCAGAAATATATCACAAAGAAGGGACAAGACAAGGAAGAAGCGGCCTCTCCCCCAAAGGAATATCCGAAGCACGATAAGCTTGGAGAAATCGTGATAACCAGACGAAAAGATATAAGGGAGAAACTCGAAGTTTGCAATATCGATCCAAGAGACATCGCCGCTCTCATCAAAGGGCAACACCAATCAATTCTGAATCTCCTAAATGCAAGCTTGGATGCAGATAGACTCGACTACCTGGTGCGAGACTCTCTCAATACAGGTCTGCCATACGGAAAAGTGGACCTAAATTACATTGTGAATAACCTCGAACTGACCGACGATAAAGAGGTCGTTGTTCGTGCAAAAGCCAAGAGTTCGATAGAACACATGCTCATGGGCCGCTACTTCATGTTCAATACTGTTTATATGCACAAGACCGTATTTGCCTTTGAAGAGATGATCCGGAAAATTGTCCGAAGACTCTGGGAAAAGGGCAAGATATATAAGTCCGGTCAGGAAATTGAGCAAATAGCCAGCGAGGACTCAAGAAGGTTTTTGGACTTCCACGATGGATACTTGGACCAGCTCATAGACAAATACGCAGATAACAAGAGAGACAAAGAACTTGCTGCCCTCTGCACAGCAGTCAAACTGCGTCAGCCACCGAAACTTGTTTATGAAGTTTCAGAGCTAACCTTGAACGGCAATAATCCGAGCCAAGAATATACTTTGCTAACAACAAGTTTCAAAGACAAGGTCAAGACTCTCGCCAGAGAAGCTCAGGTTCCAGAAGAACGCTGGCTTTTCAAGGACATAAAGACACCTGAATTTGAAAAACTCCACCCGTTTGTTAGCCTAGCCGAGGCAAAGGAAACTATTGAAGATCAACTTAGAGAGTTGGTGAAAGTCAAGCAGAGGTCCGGTAAAGTAGAGAGTTTGCTTACAGACGATAGCAGTGTCTTGCACTATATGAGTCGCTTGACACCAAGGCTGTACCGTGTATATGTTACAGCAATAGATGACGCTAAGGCCAACGAAATCACGGCTAAAATTCAAGATTGGTTGCAAGGTGGATAGGATTTTAACCCGTAATTATTGCTGGTCTTGCTCGAACAGTTCTTGCTGGTCTTTGGCGTGTTTGGTCTTGTGGTGTTTCAGGCCTAAATGCTCGCAAGCTTGATCTGTTATTTCTCTGCCGCGTTTGGTTCGGCGTAGAAAGCCGATTTGCAATAAATACGGCTCGACGACGTCTTCCAGCGTATCCCGTTCTTCGCCGAGCGTCGCGGCGATTGCATCAATTCCCGCCGGGCCGCCATTATAAACGTTGAGAAGCGCGCGCAGAAAAGCTCTATCCAACTCGTCCAGACCCAATGAATCGATCTGCTCCATCTTCAGCGAGCTTTCGACAATTTCCGAACTGAGGATACCGGAGCCTTTAACCTGGGCGTAGTCACGGACGCGCTTGAGCAGGCGGTTGGCCACTCTCGGCGTGCCGCGGGAGCGGTTCGCGATCAATTCCAGCGTCCCGTCCTCGCACTGGAGTTGGAGCAATTCGGCGGACCTGGCCAGAATCTCCGTCAGCTCTTCGCTGTTGTAGAATTCCAGGTGATAGAGCATTCCGAACCGGCTGCGAAGCGGCGCGCTTAGCAGGCCCGCCCGCGTCGTAGCGCCAATCAGAGTAAATTGCTTCAGTGGAAAGTTTATCGTTTTTGCGTGCAGACCGCTGTCGACTGTGAAGTCGACCTTGAAATCCTCCATCGCGGGATAGATGAATTCTTCGACAAGAATGCTCAGCCGGTGAATCTCGTCGATGAAGAGCACGTCGCCGGTATTGATATTGCTCAGAAGCCCCATCACGTCACCGGCCTTTGCCAGGGCCGGGCCGGATGAGCATCGTATCCTCGCCCCCATCTCGTTCGCCACGACGTTTGCCAGCGTTGTTTTGCCGAGGCCGGGCGGGCCATAGAACAAAATATGCTCCAGCGGTTCGGACCTTTGCCTGGCCGCCGCGATGGCGATGGCGACTTTTTCCCTGACGTTCTGCTGGCCCACACATTCAGCCAGAGACTTTGGCCTGAGAGAAATATTGAAATTCTCCTCGGCCTCGTTCAAAGATTGCCCGCCTATGATTCTGCCTATAGCCATGATTACAGTTTTTAGTTTTGAGTTTTAAGTTTTGAGTTTTTCAGACTTCTACGCCCTGTTTTAATCTGTATATCAGGGGCACAAGAGCCTCGGCCGATTTTATATTGGGATGCGTTCGGCTGGCCAATTCGACCATCTCCATCGCCTCGGCGCGTTTCTCGCCCCAGGCAATGAGAATCTCCAGGGCCTCGATCTGGAAGGGTTTAAATCCGGCCGCCTGCCGGGCCGGTTCGGCTCCGGCGGCAAAAGACATAAGCTTGCCCTTAAGCTCGGCGAGGATCTGCTGAGCCATTCGTTTTCCTATCGCCGGAAGTGACATGAGGGTCTTGTCGTCGGCGTTCTCGATAGCCGCGGCGATGGTCGCTATCGGCATGCTCAAAGACCGCAGCCCCTTCTTGATGCCCATCCCTTTTACGCTGATATATTTCCTGAAAAAGTCCCTCTCGCCCGTACTCAAAAAGCCGACCATCCTCGGTATCATGTTTCCGCCGCCCGGCGTGCCCTCGTAATATTCCATCGTGCAAAGAGTCACGTCCGAGCCGACCTGCCCGGACAAGGCGCTTACACAATAGCCCGGCAGCATGACCTCATAACCGATGGCCCCTACCTGAACCAGGCAGCAGTCGGTATCGAGCTTTATAAGTTTTCCTTCAATCTTCGCTATCATGTTTCAATTGACTATTGACTATTTTCTATTGACTATTATTTTGTATCTCTGATGCCGTTCATCATCAAACGACGACGTTTTTTGTCGAGTTCACACAGCATAACGCCGCGGCGATGGCATCGGCCACGTCATTCGGTTCGGGCGGCTCCGGCAGGCACAGAATGGTCTGAATGGTTCTCTGCACCTGCTCCTTCGACGCCCTGCCGTTGCCGGTAATCGATTTTTTTATGCGCGTGGCACTGAAACTTCTGACCTCAATCGCCGCTTCGGCACACTTTTGCAGTATAACACCTCTGGCGTGTCCCATCAATATCGCCGTCCTCGGATGGGCATAATGCGAATACAATTCTTCGACCGCCACTACGTCCGGCCTTAAACTCTTAATAAGTGACGCAGTATCCTCGGCTATCCTGTTCAATCTCTGCTCCAAAGCCAGGTCGGCAGGCGTGCGAACGACTCCCGCCTCAATCAGCTTCTCCCCGTCCAGCCCAATCTCCAGGCAGGCATACCCGCAGACGAGCAGACCCGGATCTATGCCGAGGAATCTCATTTCATTCTCCAGGTAGTCTTTTCCGGCGTATCTTCCAGCACTATTCCCATTGCATCCAGCTTATTACGAAGATCGTCCGCTTTAGCAAAATCCTTTTCTTTGCGAGCCTGCTTTCGCTGGTCTATCAGAACATTAACCAGCTTGTCCATCAGATCATCATCGCCCCCTGCCGTTTCCGGGTACTCGTCTTTTACAATACCAAGGACATCTCCGCCCAGCCTGCCGAACTGCTCATCGACCGCGTCGAGAGTTTGAGTGGTTGCTTTGCCGTCCTGGAGCAGCTTGTTTGCCAGACGAACCAGATCGAATACGACCGACAGGGCAACCGAGGTATTCAGGTCATCGTTCATCGCCGCTTCGAATCTGCCTTTCAATTTTTCAAGCTGTTCAGCAACACCTTTGTCGAGTTCACCATCGGCCGCTCCGTTTATCTCTTTTCGGATTGCTTTGACCGCATCGGTGATTTTCCCGTATCCGCTCTGGGCGGCAAACAACGCCGCATCGGAAAAGTCGATAGGGCTTCTGTAGTGGCTGTTCAAGATCAACTGCCTTACCGCCAGTGGGTCATAGCTTCGGGTCAATCTTTCGTGGTCGCCGGAAAAGGCCTGCTTTAGCGTGATAAAATTATTCAGGCTCTTGCCCATTTTCTGACCGTCCACGGTGACCATATTGTTGTGCAGCCAGTAGCGAACGAAGGGCACGCCGTTGGCCGCCTCGGACTGGGCAATCTCGCACTCGTGATGCGGGAACTGGTTCTCCAGCCCGCCGCCGTGGATGTCGATTGTTTTGCCCAGGTATTTCATGCTCATCACCGAGCATTCCAGATGCCAGCCGGGATAACCCTGACCCCAGGGGCTCGGCCACTGCATAATATGGTTCGGCTCGGCCTTCTTCCAGAGCGCGAAATCCGCCGGGCTCTTTTTGTCCGGCGAAACTTCCACCCGGGCCCCGGCCATCATTTCCTCGATATTTCTACCGGAAAGCTTGCCGTAGTCCTTGAATTTAGTCACGTCGAAATACACCGAGCCATTAACCTCATAGGCATAGTCTTTTTCAAGAAGCGTTTTTACCAGCTCGATCTGTTCGATGATATGGCCGCTGGCCCGCGGGCTGATATCCGGCCGAACGCAGTTCAATTCGTCCATATCCGCAAAGTAGCTTCGAGTATAAGATTCGGCCAGAGCCATCGGATGGACCTTCTCTCTTTTGGCCGCCTCACCGATCTTGTCCTCGCCCTGATCCGCATCGTCGGTCAGATGGCCAACGTCGGTTATATTCTGCACATAGGTAACGGCGTATCCGAGATAGCAAAGATATCGAACCAGCACGTCGAAGCTTACGTAACTTTTCGCATGCCCCAGATGAGCGTGCCCATAGACGGTCGGCCCACAGACATATATCCCGACCTTGCCCTTCTGCAAAGGTTCGAACGGCTCTTTCTTTCTCGTCAAGCTGTTATAAAGCTGCAATTCCATATAATCCTTCCGACACTGATTAACACCACTCCTATTTTCAATTTCAAGATTCCTCATTTCTCAAAACCATCTTTTGTAGCAAGCTTTCCGTTTCCTCAAAATATTCTCTGTGATGCTAACTATTTGGCAATGGTTAATATGCCAAGGATTAACCACGTTATTAACATGGTAAGATACATAAATAATATTCCTCCTGTCATCCAAGAAAACATATGAATAGGTGTTATCATTAAAAGGTTTGCTAAGCAGTACTTATTTTCTTCCCTATCGTTAATTCCAGGCTTTTTTATAAATAACCATTTTAAATCTTTAAGAAACTCTATTGTACCTAACCATAAAGCAGTAAAATAAGAGCTATTCTTGTACTTAAATGGAGGAGGATCTTTGCCGTCTAATTCAATTGCCCGTGCACGATCAAGTGACTTAGTATACATTTGTCTATTGCGTGACTCGATGGTTATTATTGCAAGAGTGAAAATAAAACCTAAAAAAGATATTAAAACTCTAGTGGGATTATCGAGTGAATAATTACCGCTATCGTCTTTTGAGAAAAAAAAATATAATAAAGCCGATGCTATAGTAAATGAAAAAACTAGCAGGGTTGACCTAAAGCCCAAAAAGAACCTCCACGTTTCAAAACATTGTGCGTATTCTCCTTTATCTTCTGTTTGTTTTTTGAACTTCGGTTTTGCGGTGTCAATCTGATTATTGTTATGTTGGTTCATTGGCCTTCTCCTTTATAGCAACAAATCTTTATAGATATATTATTTAGTTCTTTATGCTTCAACGAATTCATATTCATAAACTTTATATAACCGTGTTAATTCGTAATACAATCTTTTAACTCCTTGTTTTTTATGCGTGTTTTTCATGCAGCG
>CAYTNN010000027.1:25392-29749 GCA_964439135.1 uncultured Pirellulales bacterium | reverse complement strand
AGCGCGCCAGTTTAAAATAGGTAATATGTAAAATTATTTTTGCGTAATTCTCCCCCATAAACCACACTGCAATTCTTGTGCCGAACAGGATTGGGACGGACCCTATTTTACGAGGGTGAATTAAAGGTTTATGCCTTCCGCATAGGGGCTTGTCCCATAGTGAGTACATTTTTCGATGAGTTGTGCTTGCTCATGCTGCGGGATAAAATTCTCTTTCGTGTTAATTTGAAAGAAAACCTAAATATTTTGAATTGTTGAGATTTCTGTGCATCGTATAAACCGCGAGATACGAGTCACGAGTCACGCTGTGGAGCTTTGGGACGCATGGATTTGCTTTACCACCAGAAACACGGATTGCCGTACTGCTCGAAGAACCAACGGTGCTGCATATCTTTTAAGTGCCGCCACTGCACGTGCCCATCGACAAAAAGGATATTTGCCCCAGTAGGCTTCGAGCCAGCTTTCAGATGGTTAGTTCTGTCATAGACTTGCCAGCGTGTCCAGCAGCCGCCGTTTGCCCGGGTGAAATCAGACGTCTCGCGGTCCGGCCCGTCGCTGGCGGTTACGTCGGTGATAAGCTCCACCGATGCGGGAGCATTTTTCGTCGCAGCGATGGATCTGACCCATTCCTTGGATGCTGACTTGTCGGGGCTCATAGGCGGATTTTTTCTGCCGTCGGCCGTGTCGATGAACCAGAAGTATCCCATAATGCGATGGTAATTTCTGCGTGTCGCTTCATCCTGCGGCTCCGGCTGAGTAATGTTCTCCGGCGTCCCCATTGGAAAGTTCTCGCCGTAACGCCAGTAGATGATATTGTCTCTCTGACGCCAGGAGGGGCAATAAAAGATATGACGGTCGAAAGCCCCTGTCTCCAGAATGATGTCCGTCGTCCAGTATGAAACGTCAAACAACCAGCGATCGACCACATTCAGAGGCAGCTTGCCGTCGTAGTCGTCGGCGTACATGAACAAACCCAGGCCCGTGTTCTTCTCATTTTGGCCGCAGACGGCGCGTCGGCCCTGCTCCCGAACCGTTCGCAACGCGGGTAAGAGAATGCTCATTAAAAGAGCAATGATGGCAATCACCACCAGAAGTTCTATGAGCGTAAACCCTCTTTTTCTGTCCATAGCAGCACCTAAACTTCCTCGCGGACACCTCTGGAAACGATATGTTACTATACTCCTTTTCCACCGGAGAAACAACAACAAACCGCAAAAGCATCATTTTTGATAATGATAACCTTCAAAGGTGGGAAGTATAACGGATTTTCGGTATAATTGTAGGTTATTGGCAGCTATGTATGCAAAGCAGGGTCGGCTCGTAAACCACCCGTGTGTAAATGATATAATTTTGAGAGAGTGACAATTGAGCCGGGAACATGTAATTAAAATCGCCTCGGAGCTGTCAATAGACTCCCGCCAGGTGGCGGCGACGGCCGAACTGCTTGAAGGCGGAGCCACGATACCGTTTATCGCCCGGTATCGCAAAGAAGTCACGGGCAGTCTGGACGAGGTGGTTGTCACGGCTATTCGTGACAGGCTGAATCAGTTAAAAGAGCTGGACGACAGGCGCGAGTCGATCATCAAGTCGCTCGAAGAGCGTGAGCTGCTCACCGATGAGCTTAAAGAAAAAATCATGCAGGCCGAGACCATGGCCGTGCTGGAAGATATCTATCTACCATATCGGCCGAAGCGGCGAACGCGAGCGACAATCGCCCGGGAGAAAGGACTGGAGCCTCTGGCCGAAATGATTTTTGCTCAGGACCCTGCTGTCGATCCCGCAGTTGAAGCGAAAGCTTTTGTCGATCAGAGCAAGGGAGTCGAGTCCGCCGAGGACGCCCTTGCCGGAGCGAGGGACATCATCGCCGAGTGGGTCAGCGAAGAGCAAACAGCACGAGCAAGAATTCGTGAGCTGTTTTCCGGAAAAGGCCTGTTCCAGACTAAGGTCTTGAAGGACAAAGAAGAAGAGGGGCGTAAATACGAGGACTACTTCGACTGGGCCGAGCCGGTCGCCAGGGCGCCGTCGCACAGGATTCTGGCGATGCGCAGAGGAGCGAGGGAAGGCTTTCTGAAATTGCAGGTAACAGCTCCCGAAGAACAGGCCCTGCAGATACTCGAAAGATTGTTCGTTAAGGGACAATCGGCCTGTTCGGCACAGGTAAAAGAAGCTGTCACCGACAGCTACAAAAGGCTGCTGTCACCATCGATGGAAACGGAGATTCTCACCGCGACAAAACTCAGAGCCGACGAGGAAGCCATAAGAGTTTTCGCTGAAAATCTGCGGCAACTATTGCTCGCCCCCGCGCTGGGCCAGAAAAACGTGCTGGCAATCGATCCGGGCTTTCGCACGGGATGCAAGGTCGTGTGCCTCGACCGGCAGGGCCAGTTGAAACATTCCGACGTGATTTTTCCGCATCAGAGCGGGAAACTGGCAGCATCGGATGCGGCGAAAACTGCTTCCTTATGCGAGCGTTTTGACATCGAGGCAATCGCAATAGGCAACGGCACGGCAGGCCGGGAGACCGAAGCTTTCATCAGGAGCATCAAGTTCGCCAGGGACATTCCCGTGATCATGGTCAACGAAAGCGGCGCCTCGATCTATTCGGCATCGCCGGCGGCACGCGAAGAGTTTCCCGATCAGGACGTGACAGTCCGCGGCTCGGTCTCCATCGGGCGAAGGCTCATGGATCCTCTCGCCGAGCTGGTAAAGATCGATCCGAAGTCGATCGGCGTCGGCCAGTACCAGCACGATGTGGACCAGTCACTGCTCAAGCACGGCCTCGACGACGTCGTTATCAGTTGCGTCAACAGCGTCGGCGTCGAAGTCAACACTGCCAGCAGGCAATTATTGACGTACGTTTCCGGGCTGGGCCCTCAACTGGCTCAGAATATTATCGAATACAGAAACGAAAACGGGCCATTCAAATCCCGGAAGCAGCTTAAAAAAGTTCACCGTCTCGGGGCGAAGGCCTTCGAGCAGGCGGCGGGCTTTCTGAGGATACGGGACGCCGTCAATCCGCTCGATTCGAGTGCCGTGCACCCAGAAAGTTATCACGTTGTCGATGCGATGGCTGCGGACGCCGGCTGCTCAGTCGAGGATATGATGAAGGACAACTCGCTTCGGATGAAAGTCAGCCTGCAGGACTATGTCACCGACACCGTGGGACTGCCCACACTTAATGATATCATGCAGGAACTGGCCAGGCCGGGCCGGGACCCGCGCAAGCAATTCGAGATTTTCAGCTTCGCCGAGGGTGTCAATAAAATCGAAGACCTCGAAATCGGTATGAAACTGCCCGGAATCGTCACCAATGTCACTAACTTCGGCGCGTTCGTGGATATCGGCGTGCACCAGGACGGTCTCGTGCATATCAGCAACATGTCTAACCAATACGTGAAGAATCCCGCAGATATAGTCAAGGTGCACCAGAAAGTACAAGTTAAAATTCTCGATATAGACCTGAGCAAAAAGCGAATCAGTCTTTCAATGAAAGATTTCTGACAATAACCTCCCTCAAATCGAGAAAGGAGATAAAGTCCATGTTAAGCATCGATTTTTCTAAAAGATCCATTGTTACAATAAGCATTATTGTTTTTGCAATGGCTTTTTGGGCGATTCCATCTGAGTGTGCACGGATTCCCTATCTACAAAAACAGGGAACCGCTACACAACTCATCGTGGATGATAATCCGTTTTTGATCTTAGGAGGAGAGCTGGGAAACTCAAGTACCTCTAACCTCGATTACATGAAATCCCAATGGCCGAAGCTTGTCAAGCTGCACCTTAACACCGTCCTTGCCCCCGTTTATTGGGATCTCATAGAACCCCGGGAGGGCAGCTTCGATTTCACGCTTGTGGACGGCCTGATACAGGACGCCAGAAGTTACAACTTCCGTCTTGTTTTGCTGTGGTTCGCAAGCTTCAAGAACAGCATGTCCTGCTACGCCCCCGTTTGGGTCAAGACGAACCAGCAGCGGTTTCCTCGCGCGCGGGACAAAGAAGGCCGGGGCATAGAGATTCTCACGCTGTTCAGCGAAGAAAACAGAGAAGCGGACGCCCGCGCATTTACAGCACTGATGCGGCATATTCACCAGGTGGATGGCAATAAACATACGGTCATCATGGTTCAGGTTGAGAACGAGATGGGAATGATACCGGAGGCAAGGGATTATAGTGACACTGCGAACGAACTTTTCAACAAGCCGGTGCCAAAAAAAATGATGGAATACCTTATTCAACATAAGGAGACACTGATGCCGGAATTCCGCAAGGTGTGGGCTGATTCCGGTTTCAAGACGTCAGGGGCATGGGAAGAGATTTTCGGTGAGGGACTGGGAACGGACGAAATCTTTATGGC
>CAYTNN010000027.1:0-25292 GCA_964439135.1 uncultured Pirellulales bacterium | reverse complement strand
CAAGCGGCCGCAAATGTGTTCTACGCCATCGGACAGCACGATGCTATCGGTTTTTGTCCTTTCTCAATCGAATCGATCAGCGATGCTGAGAACGATCCCCTTGCAAAAGCCTATGATATACTTTCGCAATTAGCGCCTATCATTCTAAAAAATCAGGGCAAAGGGACAATGGCAGGAACGTTGCTGGATAAGGATAATCAGACACAACAAGTGGAGCTAGGCAACTACGTACTGAAAGTCTCTCATGATTATACATGGAGCTGGTCGTCTGGCGCGGGTGAATCCGGTCAGTGGCCGCGTGCCGGGGGTATTTTTATTTCTACCGGCCCGGATGAATACATAATAGCCGGCACAAGTATCATCGTGACATTCTCTCCGATTTTGCCGGGTGACCCGATGGCTGGAATCGCCAGTATTCAGGAAGGTCAATATGTGAACGGTCAATGGATACCCGGTCGCTGGATGAACGGCGACCAGAGCCATCAGGGCAGACATCTCAGGATCCCGTCCGGCAGTTTCGGTATCCAGCACATTAAACTGTATCGGTATCATTGAGAGGGATGAGTAATCGTAACAAACATTACAGATATAATACAATACAAAGTACCGATATTGAAACCAACAAAGCAATAAAAGCATCCGTCACGTGCTCCCTGTGCTTTGGGTGCACTAATGGAAAAATAACGAGAAGGAGACCGTCATGAGTATTAGATTTACACGGCGAAATATGATGCAGTTTTTAGGAGTCGGAGCAATGTCTATGGCACTGCCCAAAAGGCTGCTCGGCGAAGAGAAAGACGGAAAGGATAAACAGCCGGCGGAAAAATCGTTAACCTTTTTTGGCTGGTCGGATACCCATATACCGATCAACGGCGACGGCAGCAAGCTGTGGCCTGCCGTTGACGCGATGAATTCGCTGCCTGGCAAAGCGTATCCGAAGAATATCGGCGGCGCTGTCGATACACCGGCTTTCGTATTTAATTGCGGGGACATTACCGACTGGCCCACGCATCAGGCGAAAAAGACATACGAAGACCTGCTCACGAAACGATTGAGATATCCCAGCTATGAAATATTGGGCAATCATGACGAGGCCGGCGCTGACGGCGTGGAAGGCGCACCTCCTATTATGAAAGAGTGGTTCAAAAGACGCTATGGCGATTTGTGCTATACTTTCGATCAGGGCGGCGTTCATTTTGTGTGCTCCTTTTCGGCATACGATGAAAGCCTGGGAAATCCGGCACAGGACATAACGACCGAAGCGCTGGATTTTATCAGGAAGAACCTGCACCGGCATTATTCGCCCGATCTTGTGCCGGAAAAGCTGGTCTCCGTTCCGAAGGGAACACCGGTCGTTGTGGCAACGCATCTATGTTTAGATGCGATGACCAACCGGGACGCATTTGTGGACGCTTTGGGTGACGCGAATGTGATTATGGTGCTGGGCGGCCATTATCACAAGGCACAGGTAAGATCTTATCGAGGCATTAATTTTGTACAGCTTCCATCGGTGAATTCAGCCTGGACCGAGGTGACAGTCATTCGAATCACTTCGAACCGGTTAGTTGCGATTCCATACGATTACAGCAAGCACCAATGGACAGATAATCCCGGCAAGATTTTAGATGTTAAGATATCGAGGCCGGTTAGTAAAACAGGGGAGGATCAATAGAAGTGCATGGAAATATGATTTATCGTACCGACGGCCTCCAGATCGATATTTCGCATTCGTACATGTGGACTTCGAGATGTGTTGACTAATTCTATCTACAGCACAGCCTGGTCTCAGGTCGGACAAAACAACATAGAAATCTATACTTGCTTTTGTAAACTTTACCGCACTTTCAGAATGCTTATCTTGACCAACTCTTTCCGACTATGGTATCATTCATGGTAGTTTTTCCTGGATAAGATAAGGATGGAATTTTTTGGAGGCACAGTTTTAAAATGAAACCTGAAAAGAAAATGAACCGCCGGGAATTATTAGGTTCGGCTGCAGCTTCTTCAATAGCGTTTGCAGTGGTTCCCCGGCACGTTTTGGGAGGGCAGAATTATACTGCTCCGAGCGAGAAGGTAACCGTTGCAAACATCGGCTGCGGTACACAAGGCCTTCGCGAGATGCCGGGTATGCTCGAGAATCCGGACGTGCAAATCGTGGCCGTATGTGACCCGAACAAATTTACCACTAATTACATCGACTGGTCGTCGAACGGCATCCGTGACGGGATTCGAAGAACGTTAGGCGACTCGACATGGGGCGCGGGCATCGAAGGTATTCCCGGTGGGCGCGACATCGGCAAAGAGTATGTGGAAAAATATTACGCCAAGAACGCTCCTTCGGGAACATATAAAGGGTGTAATTCTTATGAGGATTTTCGTGACTTGCTCGAACAGGAAAAAGACCTGGACGCCATAAAAATTATGACGCCGGATCATCATCATGCCACGATAGCCATTGCCGCAATGAAGAAAGGAAAGCACGTCATTACCCACAAGCCGATTGCCAACAGGATTTCGGAAGGACGGCTGACAATAGAAACGGCCCGCCGGAAAAAGGTCATAACGCATCTTTTGGCCTGGAGCGATAGACCCGGGAACAAACTAACGCTCAAATGGATCAGGGACGGCGTAATCGGCACGCTCAAAGAAATTCATAACTGGTCGCACAGACCCGTCTGGCCCCAGTGGACATCCAACCCCACGGAGACACAGCCGATACCGAATGGATTCAACTGGGACCTTTGGCTGGGGCCCGTGCCGCATCGTCCGTATCACCTGAACTACACCCATAACGTCTTTCGCGGCTGGTATGATTTCGGCGGCGGCAGTATCGCGGACATGGGACATTACAGCCTGTTTCCTTTATTTAGGACCCTTGGCATAGAGACCCCGGCAATCAGCGCCGAAGCCTACGGAACGACTACGCGGACAATCGTCGATCAAGTGAGCCAGGCTGTGAACAATAACGTGGCCTTCCCCTACTCCTGCATGATCCGGTTCAAATTCCCAAAGCAAAAAGTCCTGCCGGCTTTCGATCTTATCTGGTACGACGGAGGTATGAAGCCTTTCCCGCCGGAAGAACTCGAGGCGGACAACAAGTCGCTCGAAAGCGAAGGAATGATGTTTGTGGGTGACAAAGGCAAGATCCTGGCCGGTTTTCACGGCGATAAACCCCGAATCATCCCGGAAAAGAAAATGCGGGCGTACGCCGGAGAAAAAGAACTTCCGGAAGACAGCCGGCGAAGAAGATCCGACACGTGGGCAAATTCCATCAAGAACAAGAAGGAATCACCCGGCAGCTTCCTGTTTGCTGGTCCGGTCACAGAGACCATCAATCTCGGAGCCGTAGCCCTGAGGGCTGGGCAAAAAGTGGATTATAACTCCGAGACTATGAAAATAACCAACCTGCCGGAAGCAAACAATTATTTGACCCGAAAATACAGGAAGGGTTGGGAGCTATAGCAGTACTGCCGTAAGATTGCGAAAATATGAAAATTATCAACTTGTCTAAGGCAGACTAATACTAATTGTGTATAATCAATGCGCTTGTTCGTGTCATCTCGAGCCCATTCGGCTTCACTCAGGGTAAACTCCGCGAAGCGGAGTCGAGACACGAAACGAAGTGGAGAGCTCCGAAGGGAAATTTTTTTAATAGATTTCTCCACTTCGGGCCACTTTGTGGCCCTACGATCGATGATAAAAGGTTCCATTGTCATTCCGACCGGAACGATGCGCAGCATCGCGAAGTGGAGGAATCCGGCTTCGAGCGGGAAAGATTGTGCTCGCCGGTTCGAGACCCGATGAAAGATGGTAAGTTGATATAGCACGGCAGCCAGATTTCTCGATTGCGCTGCGCTTCGCTCGAAATGACAAAAGCGCAAATTATAATCACAATTGGTATAATACAGCCATAGACAATACCGCAAAAGCTGTACTTTGCGATACTATGGCTTGCTGGAACCGATAAGAAATTAATTCTAAAAATAAAGAAAGGATAGCCATGAAAGGGATCAATCGAAGGGGATTTCTGGCCGGATCAATTGCTGCCGGAACTGGTTTTGGCAGCTTACTACTGGCAAAAGATACGAAAGTTCATACTGCACCCGGAACCGTGAAAGACGATATTTCTATCGCTCAATGGGCCCTGGTTCAGGAAATTCGAGACGGCAAGTGGAAGACCCTGGATTTTCCAAGAATTGCCAGGGATGATTTTGACATTAATGGAATTGAATTTGTCAGCACTCTGTTTGAGTTGCCGACCTACTCCTACCTGCAGAACCTGCGGCGTAATGCCGAGAAGTACGACGTCACGATGGTCCTCATAATGGTGGATGACGAAGGAGAGACATGTGATCCGAGTAAGGATGTACGGATCCAGACCGCCATAAACCACCGTAAGTGGGTGGATATAGCGAAGTACCTCGGCTGCCATTCGGTCAGGACGAATTGCCGCGGCCCGAAGGATGCTCCTAAGAATCAGGCGCTCGAGTGGGCGACCGACTGCTATAATCGTCTGCTGGAGTATGCTGCGCGTGCCGGCATACATGTGCTGATTGAGAACCACGGTGGGCTGTCGAACGATGCCGATTGGATGATCTCACTATTCAAGAAGGTTGATAATCCGTATTTCGGCTCATACCCCGACTGGAGAAGTCCCAGCAAAGAATTCGACAACTATGAATATCTGAGAAAGATGCTCCCTTACGCCGGCGGGTTGTCATACAGAAACCAGCCCGAGGAGAAGCAGACAGCCAGGATGATAAAGCTCTGCCGGGATTCCGGCTACAAAGGCTGGTATGGTATTGAGTCGAGCGGTCGGGAAGAGATCAAACGCGGTAAAGAGCTTCTTGAAAAGTATCTCTTGAAATAATAGGGGATTAATTCGGGACGCATGGAATTTTATGAGTTAACGTATAAGGCAATCAAATCTGTTTAACTTATTGTCTTTATAAGGTGATCCATGAATTCTGCGTAAACCGGATATTGTGCCGGGCGGAAATTTAAAAAACTCGGACAACAGTTGCTTTTCCGGCATAAAATCAGTAGCTTTATGTATCGTGCTTTGATTGTATTGCCGGTCAAAAATTGCAATTGTATGGAGAACAATTATGAAGCCTCTTACACGCCGCACTTTTTTAAAGAGTTCCCTTGTGGGTTCAGCAGCCGCAGCGATTGCGCCTTATAGCCGCGTACTCGGCGCCAATGATGACGTTCGCGTGGCCGTGGTGGGTTTTCGCAGCCAGGGCAACAATCATATCAAGTGGTTCGGAAACATTCCCGGCGTGCGGGTGGTGGCTCTATGCGATGCCGATCGGAATTTAATCGATCGCGAGGTCGCGAAATTCAAAGAACGCAACGAAAAGGTCGATACCTACGTCGACGTTCGCAAGCTGCTGGAAGACAAGAATATCGACGCGATTATTACCGCCACGCCGAATCACTGGCATTCACTGGTAACGATCTGGGCCTGTCAGGCCGGCAAGGACGTTTACGTCGAAAAGCCGGTCTCGCACAATATCTGGGAAGGCCGCAAGATGGTCGAGGCGGCAAGGAAATATAAACGGATCGTGCAGGCCGGCACGCAACGCCGTTCCGACGAGG
Source organism: uncultured Pirellulales bacterium (assembly GCA_964439135.1). Lineage (GTDB taxonomy): Bacteria > Planctomycetota > Phycisphaerae > Sedimentisphaerales > Anaerobacaceae > JAFGPJ01. The sequence continues at coordinate 19,691 of CAYTNN010000027.1, read as the reverse complement.
GCCTTGCCGAAGCGTTCGAATATATCCGGCAGGGCAATCTCGGCAAGATACTCCGCGCCCGCTGTTACTACTTCAGTCCGCGCGGCCCCATCGGCAAAGTCAACGGCCCGGAGCCGATTCCCGAAGGCGTAAATTACGATCTATGGACCGGCCCGGCCACGATGGAGCCGCTGATGCGAAAGAATCTGCATTACGACTGGCACTGGCAATGGCTTTACGGCAACGGCGACCTCGGCAATAACGGCATACATTTCCTCGACGTCTGCCGCTGGGCGCTGGGCTATAAGTCGATAGCCCCAAGGGCGATGAGTTTCGGCGGTGAATTCCTCTGGGACGACGACAGGCAGACCCCTAACACACAGGTGGCGTTCTTCGACTACGAGCCGGCGCCGATTATTTTCGAGATGCGGAACCTGCCGCGTAAGAAGGGTGACTCGGCCATGGATGTTACCTACCGCCGGACCCGTGCCGATACGGTGATCGAATGCGAGGGCGGCTACTTCGCCGGCGGCTGGGCCTATGACTACGACGATAAGAAAATCAGGCAGTTCAAGGTGAGCGGCGGCGGCAGTCACCATGAGAATTTCATCAAGGCGGTGCGCAGCCGGAAGGTCAGCGATCTTAACGCCGATATTCTCGAAGGCTATCTTTCGACCGCCTTGTGTCACATGGGAAATATATCCTATAGGCTCGGGCGCACTGCTTCGCCTGAGGAAATAGCACAATCGACCGGTTCGAAGAAAGACCTGCTGGATACGTTCGAGCGCGCCTCCGGGCACCTGTCGCTCCACGACGTGGACCTGGAAAAAACGCCAATGACACTTGGTCCCTGGTTGACGATGGATTCCGGCACGGAAAGATTCACGGGCGAATTCAGCAATGAAGCGAATCAATATCTGTCGCGAAATTACCGCGCGCCATTTACCGTCCCGGCGAACGTTTGATTATATGTGGGCCGAATAGTAAGGTAGGTTGTTAATAGTCTTTGAAGCCTCTCATCCATTCGGGCCAGTCTTCGGGCTGGACCTGGGCGGCTCTGGTCCAGAAGTTTGCTGTGTCGAACTCGCGATGCCACTTTAATGTCCACAATTCCTTAAGCCCGACTTTCCTGACTGTGCTGAAGTCCGCGAACAGACAATTGATATGGCCGGAATGGCGGTCTATGCAGACGACATTCCATTCGCTGTTCGCGACATCCAATCCTTTGATCGGGGGCGGACCCGCGTTATGATTAGGCATTGCGTCAATATAGGCGCAGTCGAAGAACAGCGGCACATTGGTCGGCTTCTTGATCTTGTGGTGCTCTCTCCAATGGCTGTCATTGTCGCGATCGCAGATCCACTCGTTCTGGCCATAGCTGCCCGTGTCACGTATTTCCGGGTCCTTGTTTCTGATATTTCCCCAGCCATCCACGTCCCAATTCCAGGCTCGATACTCGAAGGCGCCACCCGAAGCCATGGGTAGCGTGGCGGAAGGACATAACGTCAATTTGCCCTTGTCCTTGTAATAAGGCAACATCGTGACGGGCCAGTCGTTCGCGGCAGGATTATTATTGTGAGCTCCTCTGTTGAACTTGCCGTCATTGTCCCCGTTGTAGAAGTACCAAAATAAGCCCCACTGTTTCAGATTGGACATGCAGGCGACCGCCTGTGCCTGTTTTCTGACCCGCTGAAGTGCCGGCATCAATATCGCCATCAACAGCGCGATGATGGCGATTACCACCAACAACTCAATCAATGTGAATCCTCTTTGTCTGTACATGCCGGCTCTCCGACAATCTTTAGGTGAAGCAGCGATTCCAAAGTTCATCATATGCTTTCACAGATAGAAAAACAAGGAAAATGCCGGGAGCTTTTGAGCGTGTGCCTGAATTCCCCCTGCTATGCATCTCGAACATGAAGCGGAAAGGGCCCTGCGTATCTGACTTGTCAATCAGTAATCGCTGATTGGATTTATTGCTTAGCCAACAGGTTCAGACTCGCTTCCACTGCTTTGTTTCAAAATCATACTGTTTTATAATCTTCCCCGGATTTCCGGCTACTACGCTGTAGGCAGGGACATCTTCGATGACTGTGGAGCCGGCACCTATGACTGAATTGTTTCCTATTTTTACTCCGGGGAGTATTACGGAGTTGGCGCCGATCCAAACATTTTTTCCAATGACCACCTGCTCGGTTTTTACGCCTTGTCGAAGGAAGTTTTTCGAGACATCTTCGTAATGATGGGATTGCCCGCTGATAAAGCAGTTTTGGCTGCACGCCGAGTTTTCTCCTATCAGTACCGGCCCCATTACTATACTGCCGATACCGATGCTGGCGCCATCTTTCAAGATAACATCACCATGCCATGTGCAGACTACACACATGCTTTCGATAAGCGTTTTTTTTCCCAGCAAGAGTCTGTGACGCTCAAGGTGTTGGGCTCGCGGTATAACATCGAGCCTTGCCAATAGACTGATTGAAGAGGGTAGTTCTCTCTCGATGTAAGCCAGTCTTGTAAGAACTTGAATTATTCCCAAATAAACGCTCTTTACGATATCCCTGATTAGTCCAAGGATCGATTCGACTGCGGTACGGATACTTCTCAAATGGTCAAGCGTGGGATAGGGTATATTCCACACAGTTTTCATTCTGCTATTCCCCAATACGTAAAGTGCATTTTTCCTTTTTAAATACACTTTACTATTCGATTACTCCCTTCCCTGGGGAAAACACTCGGCGAGAACTATAATTAAGTGCCATTATCGAGGCCAAACGTAACGCTATATTTATCTACGATCTTGCGAAAACAAGGTTCATTTGCGGTTCAGGAAACTTAAAAAGAGTTTTAGCTGATATCTTCCGTTTAATTTGCGGGAAGAAAAGTCTCAGGTAAATCAATCTTTCACTGCGTCCTGCCGCCGATGGAGATCAGGTGTGAATATGTGCGCAGGTACATCCTGTCGCCGGCAACGGCGGGGGTGGCCTGGCTTTTTTCACCTAAGGGATTGACATCCGGCAGTTCGTAGGCGGGCGCCGCTTTAAGAACGAGAACTTCGCCTTGTCTATTGATACAGTACAGCAGGTCGTTAACCCAGACCGGCGAGCCGTAAAACCTGCCGCCCGGCCTTTCGGACCAGAGCACCTCACCCGTTTCGATGCGCAGGCAAGAGACATCTCCCTGGTCGTGAAAGGTAAAGAGCAGGCCGTCTTTCGCTAAGGAGGTAGAGACATACGGAGCGGTTTTTCCGTTGTGTTTGTATGCGAGAGTCACCTGTCCGGGATTGTCTTCGGAGCCCGGCCGGACCGCGGACAATTGTATCCCGGCCCCGCCTTTGCCGCCTTCCCATTGCTCGTGAGTAAAAACCACGATATCATCGAAGAGCATGGGTGACGTCCCCGGCCCGAAGCGGGAATTGATACCCGGAAAAGTACGCTGCCAGAGTTCCCGGCCGTTATGGTCCAGGCCGGCAATAATCGTCTCGTTGCTCGTTTGCCACAAGACGTAAACTCGCTCGGCGACTACAGCAGGCGTCGCCGTAGCATAGCTATTGTCATTGTGGGAGCGGTAGGGGGGTGAGTTTATATTTTTTTTGCCACAGCACCCGGCCGTCGGAAACGCTAAGGGTCAGAAGTATGCCGCCGGCCGGTTCCGGATTCTTGCAGGTCACGAACACTTTGTTATTCCAGAGAACCGGCGAGCCGTGGCCTCCGCCGGGCAGTTTCGCCTTCCAGTTGTAATCCTTTTCTGTCCATTTGACGGGAATCGTCCGGGCATCACTTATCCCCTAGCCATTCGGGCCGCGGAACCGCGTCCACTCCTGCCCCTGAGCCGTGCAGGTTAATAATATGCCGAAAAGCAAAGAAAGACTCCATCCTTTGATTCCGTTTATCATTGCCGACCTAATCGCTTGTTTCATCGTGCCCTTTCTTCCTGAAATTAATTCTTACGCCACACTGTCATTCCCGCGAAGGCGGGAATCCAGTTTTGATTCCATCCAATTATCCTGGCAAAAAACAAATCGCTGTTGCCTGGCAAAATCCAGTCAATACAAGCGTGCATATTAAACACAATTGGCAGGACTATTGTCAAGTTAAGTGTTCGTTCATCACCGTTACAGATCTGCGCGATGCCGAGCGGTTGCCCGGATAATTTGCTGCCGCGATTCGAACGGCAGGTACATCGCCCGCATGACAAAGCGATACCGCTGCCCGACTTTGTACTGCGGCACGAACCACTGGAAATCCCATGCCGGATTCCCGCTGCCGCCTCCCGAAGGAGATTGACTGAGCCTGATGTTGTCACCCGGCCGGAACATCAGCACGAGAGCCATGTCGTGACTTACACCGTAATACCACGGCTCGGTGTAGCGATAATTCGATTTATTGAAGACGAGTGTGAGCGGGAAATTCGGATCGTGGGCGAAATTACGATTGTCATCGACAGCCAAATGGGTCGGCAATTTTCCGTGCTCAAGCGTCACGCCGCGAATCCACCGGGGCTCTACATCCTTCTCGTCGGCGGGGCGGCCCAAAAAGTGAATATCCAGCGACTCGGGCTTGTCTATATAGCTGGCGAAGAACAAACCGATATAGTCGTTCTTAAAAGTGCGGGCGCGCGGGATGCATTCCAGCGTCATTTCAATAGCGCCGTCTTCGAGCAGTTGATACCGCAACCAACTTTCGAGCTGCCAGTGCGGCGTAGGCGGCTGGTAGAGCTCCGCCGTATATTCATCAATTTGCCTTATCTGCATCGGGGCCCGCCGCGGCTCAAACAGGATGTCCCTGGGCTTGACGGTTCCATCATGGATGTGCTCGAAATTAAGCCCGGCATAAAACGGAACGAACAGGTTCCTGTCTCGCGCTCGGTGAGTGAGTGACGCTAAGCCGCTGTAACCGCCGCGATGCCCCGGCAAAATATCATCGTCGACCGGCTCGTTGTCGACTATCACGGCCCTGACATCGCCACGTTCCAGGACGACATAGGGCTTGTCCGTGCCGGCAATGAAATGGGAGAATAATATTAAAATCGTAACCTTGAACATAAATGACTCCTTAATCCAAATTGTGCCAATGGTGTGCATACGAATCTAAGTTCGCCGGTAGAAATTATAGGCCGAATCAGTGAACGGAACAAGATTTATATCCCGGCAGGATTTTGCTTCTATGTCTTATCTTGGGCCTGGGAAAGGAAAGTCGGTATAGAGACGGGGGGGGTTGCATTTGGGGTATGTATTTCTTATATTATAATAGGGTGACTACTGAAGAATCGCCGAGGTCCCTGTTGACATGAGTAAATTACAGTTTAACAACAAGCTATAACAGGGTGAGGTATTATGGGTACTATAAAAGGATTTTGGCAGCATACCAACGGCAAGATTTACGCGGTCGAAAGCGATACATTCGGAAATATCTTAGGCGGCGTCGGGCCACTGGACCCCAACGACCTGCACGGTCTCGAAGATTATGATTACAAGCCCGCTATAACCAAGTGGCTGGTCGATGCAGTAGCCCAGCATAAGCTGCACAGAATCAATGTCCACTCATATCGATAATATTTTGCCGTTCCTGGTTCATTGAGCTAAGAATGCAAATCTTCTCGCTGCGAAGAACGCCGAGGTTGAAGAGCCTCCCATTTCATAATTAGCCCCAGGGATTCCTTACCTGGATTTTTCCCGGCTGTCAAACTACGAAAAAAGTAGAAAAAAGCCTCCGGTTCAGATATGATATCATCAAAAAGACTTGGTTTTTTGGAGGTTAGAGCCGTGAGGATAATCACGATAGCCCAGCTACTTATCATTGGTTTTTCAGTGGCGGTTTCAACCGGGGATAAATCTACTTTCGACAGAAGGACCCCGGTAGTGAAAGTGTACGAACAGGCCCATGAAGCCGTAGTGAACATAGCCGGTGAGCGTTTGGTATCAAGCTCCGTCTGGCCCGGTTATGAATGGCCGGATATGTTCGATTTTTGGGGACCGAGATACCAGAGGCAGGTTGCCGTGCTGGGTTCGGGCATGGTCGTACATGAAGACGGCTACGTTATAACCAACGCGCATGTTATAAAAGGCTCCGAGAAAATAAAGGTGGTCTTCAGCGATGGCAGCGAATTTGAGGCGAATATTATTAGTGGTGATGAAAGTAAGGACCTGGCCGTTCTGAAAATACCGGTTAATAAAAAACTGCCGTTTATCCACCTGGGTCGAAGTAACGACCTGATGATCGGCGAAACTGTTGTAGCCATCGGCAATCCTTACGGCTATGCCAACACCGTGACCAGCGGAGTAGTCAGCGCCGTCGGCAGGGATATCCAGGTCGCCGAGGGTTTCTGGCTCCGCGGTCTGATCCAGACGGATGCTCCGATTAATCCGGGCAACAGCGGCGGCCCGCTGCTGAACATTAACGGCGAGCTGATTGGAGTCAATACCGCCGTCAGGGCCGAAGCGGAGAACATAGGATTTGCGATACCGGTGGACATGCTCGTTGACAATCTGAGTCATATGCTTATGCCGGAAGAGTTGCGACGGGTTCGTCTGGGCCTGGCAATGGGCAGAATGAAGAAAATTGGCGGGTTCAGCGGACTGCTCGTGGACTCGGTGAGTAAGGAAAGCCCCGCCAACCGGGAGGGTATTTCCGCCGGAGATTTGATTCTTGAAATTGACGGCCGAAAGCTCACGAGCGTTATAGATTTTTATGTCAAAATGATGGGTAAAGAGGTCGGCGAACCGATAGAAGTGACTTATGTAAAGTCATCCAACGCCCCTTTGCGGAGCCGAACCGTCAAATTGACGATGCTGCCAAGACCGTTGCCGGACGGCCGGAAGCTCGTAAGTGAATTCTTTCAGATGGATGTTTCGGAGCTTACGGATCAGGTTGCACGCAAGTTCGGCTTCCAGAGCGCATACCCCATTTTGATCGTCACTGACATTGAGCGAGGCGGGATTGCAGAAAAGGCGGGCCTTACCGCGGGAGACCTTATACTTCAAATTAATAATGCTACGGTGCGCAACGTCAGAGAACTCTCGCTGGAAATGGAAAAAATCAACGAGGGCGATGCCGCGGAAATAAAAATCATGCGTATTAGTGTGGGTATCTTCGGACAGGTTCAACAGCGATACACCGCGAAGTTAACCGCGCAGAGTAAGAAGTCCGGTGAGTTTTTATTTTAACCATTGTTTAATGGATATTTCTATCGTAGGGGCAACCCCATGTGGTTGCCCTGGGCAGGCACGCGGGCCTGTCCCTACGGGGATTTATGGTTGCCGCGTTGCCGGTTAGTCGTTCAATTCGAGCACGGTTTTAATGAAATTTATTACCAAACGGTCATAGTGTATGCCGCCTATGCCGTGCCGTGATTTTGGATAAATCATCAGATCGAATTTCTTGTCGGCCTGCTGCAGCGCATTTACAAGCTTTAATGTATTTTCGATATGCACGTTGTCGTCGGTCGCACCGTGAATAATCAGAAGCTTGCCGTGCAGGTTCTCCGCCGCTTTGACTACGGAAGTCTTTTCATATCCATCCGGATTGTTCTGCGGCGTGTCCATATAACGCTCGGTGTAGATCGTATCGTACAGGTGCCAGTCGGTGACAGGCGCCCCGGCTATTCCGCCGGTGAACAGTTCGCTGTGCGTCAGGGCATAAGCCGTCATAAATCCGCCGTAGCTGTGCCCACTCATTCCTATCCTGTCATCGTCGACGTAAGGCTTGTCCCTGAGCCACTCGATTGCCTCTTCGATGTCTTCGAGTTCCTGCACGCCGAGCTGCTTATACGCGGTCCATGACGAGCATGCACCTTTTCCGCTGGCGCTGCGCGGGTCGCACCGGAAGACAAGCATTCCCATCTGTGCCAGCATGTGGTCTCTGGCCCGGCCGCTGCTCCACGTATTGCGAATAGTCGGTGAACCCGGGCCGCCGTATGTCATAAACCAGATGGGATATTTTTTGTTGCTGTCAAAGTCCGGCGGTTTGACTAAGCTCGCTTCCAGCAAAAAACCGTCCGACATCTCAATCTGGAATTGTTCGTATGTGCCGAACTTATACTCCTGCCGGTTATAAACGGGATTCGTATCCAGCGTCCGCATCTTTTTTCCGTTAATGCCGTACAGCGTGACTTTTGTCGGTGTCGAATCGTTGCTCCAGGTGTCGATAAAATACCTGCCGGTCGGGCTCACGTTGACGCGATGGTCGCCGGGCGCTTTGGTAAGGCGTTTGATTTTACCGCCGTCGATCTTCAAGCGATAAAGATTTCCTGCGATGTGCGAATCGCGCATCCCCGTGACATAAATCCAGCCGTTTTCTTCATCGAGATGTTCGAGCCCTCTGGCTTCCCACTCACCTTTCGTTACTGCGTGCTTGAGCTTTGCGTCCTTATCATACAGATACAAATGCTTCCATTCGGTCCGTTCACTGAAAAACAGGAACGATCCGTCGGTTAGAAACTTCGGGCTTTCAGGCATATCGACCCAGGCATCCGTCGTTTCACGGAAAAGACGAGTGGATTCTCCGCCGCGCTTCGAGGCCGTATTGAAATCGAGCCAGGTCTGAGCCCGGTCCTGGACATAGAAAAATATCCGTTTACTGTCCGGTATCCATCCGGCACCCGTTACTAAATATGTCCCTTCGAGATAATCATCCAGATCGATCCATCGTACAGGCCCTCCGGCCGTCGTTACGACTCCGATCCTTACGTTCGGATTCGGCTCGCCCGCTCGTGGATAAGGCGTCTCTTCCACCTCTTGCTTTCTCTTGGTGTTGTTAACGACGGTAAATTCATTGACCGGCGCATCGTCGAACTGCATAAATGCAATAGCGGATGAATCCGGACTCCACCAATACGTCTTCCAGCGTCGGCCGAATACCTCTTCATAATAAACCCAGTCGGCCCGGCCGTTCGAAATCAATCCGCCCCCGTCGGTGGTCAGCGCCCGCTCGGTCTGCGTCGCAACGTCAACCACATACAGGTTCTTGTCCCGGACAAATGCGACGAATTTCCCGCCCGGATCGAAACTATTTAGCTCCTCTTGCCCGGGACTGCTTGTCAATCGCACCGCCGTTTTTCCATCTAACGTGCAGTAGTACAAATCGTTTTCATAGTCGATAAGAACCGCGCTTCGGGCGGGATTCATCGTAAGCCGGGTCCGTTTTGAAATGGACTCGGCGGTCTTTTCATCTATGGTGGGCAGACTTTTTAATCCTTCGGCCAGCTCGTTCAAATCGAAAAATAAAATCGAACGCCCGCTTTCGGCGTGAACTTTATATTGCCGGCCGTCACGGACCTGGAGATAATGCTCGCCATCTTCCAACCAGGTTAAGCCCGAAACGGGTGAGCCCCGGAAACTGACCTTATCATTCGGATCGTAGATGGTCTCAAATGTAATCGGTTTATTTAGCTGGCGTTTTTCTTCTAAAGGGCATACGGGGCCGTGTGTGATCGGTACGTACGCATTTAATATGACAATCGGATAATCCTCTGCCGCGTTTGGCCGCCTGAGAAGCTTTCGGAATGAGGCTTTCTTTTTAGTAGTCGGGTCCAGCAGTTCTTTTACTTTGTCACTTGCCTTTTGATCCGTTTTGACAAAAATTGTGCGGGCCTTGAATCGCTTCGTTTCCTGCCTGTGCTCGGTTTTCAATCTGAATGATCGCTCTTTCCCGGCCTGCTTTTTGTCGCGCACGATACGATCTATAAGATATACTTCGATATCCAGCTCAATATCTTCACGAACCTCGTCGACTTCGATATCTTCTCGCTGCAAGTGTTGTGTCAGCTTCTTATATTTTGCCGGGAAGAGATATGCATACGGCTGCTCGGGGGATTTCACGGATTCCTGCTCGGCCTGGAGCTTATTTGACAGGAAAAGAACTAAAAAGCCGCTGAGAATCAAAGTCTTGAATATAATGTAATTTACCGATAAGTTCTTTTCTTGCTTCATGTTCTTCATTATATCCTGGTAGTCCGTGCCAAATCAAGTTTTTGTATATTTGCTCTGCCGTTTGAGTGAATATATTGAGACTGTTATACAAGTATGGTATATTGTGCCTGTAACAAAATTCTGTTCGCTGAAATTGGAGGTCTGAAATGGTCAGGTCGGTTCGTATCGGTGTTGTTCTGCTGTTGATCATATCCGGTTTCTGTCCCGGCTCGGATGATTTTGTCAGGATAGAAAAACTCTCCGACCGTGTTATTATCGGCTACTGGCTTGGGACCGGCAGGATGAATATCGTGGCGATAAAGTCGCAGAAGGGCCTTGCCGTAATCGACACGGCGATGTCGCCGCGTATCATGGCGCCGGTTAAGGAGAGGCTCGAAAAAGAATTGGGCCGGGATGAATGGAAATACGTCATCAATACTCATGCCCACATGCATCATGCCGGCGGAAACTGCCTGTTCAAAGACGCGGTGATAATCGGTCACGACAATCTGCCCGGTGACATGCAGTGGCTCATCAACAAGCAGATAGATGAAACCGCCAAACGCAAGTCGCTCGATTACAATGCCGCCACGATTCGCAACCTGCAGGCCCTGCTCCCACGTGTCACAGGCCGCCGGTTGCAGACAAGGATGATACAAGGGGAGATAAAGTTCTTCGAATTAAACACGCAGGATGTGGAGGAAGGTTTTGAAATAGTCAAGCCGACCTTTACTTTTTCCGACAGGTACACCCTTGATCTTGGGGACCTTCGGCTGGAAATGGTCTATTTCGGCAAGGGACACAGCATGTCCGACATACTGATTTATATCCCTCAGGAGGGTATTCTGGTCACTGGGGCCATCGTTTACCTGCGAGGGCACCTGCCTGGCATAACTGAAAATGCGGAACTTGAGGATGTACAACGGTACATCGACGTGCTGAACTCGTTTCTCGAAGAAGGATTGAAGGTCGATCGTGTGATTACTTCGCACAGCCCCGTGCTCACGCGCAACGACTTGAAATATGTACGGGATTATTACCAGACGATGCTCGATGGAATTCGTGCGGCCCGGCAGGAGGGCCTGACGCTGGAGCAGGCAAAGGATCGCTTCGCTGTGCGTAAGAAGTTCCCCCGATTCTTTCAGAAGCAATCCGCCGAATGGTCCAAAGCCAAGCAGGATCGCAATATTACAGTGCTGTGGCAGCGGCTCGAAGAGGCGGAACAGAAATCGCAGACGGATAAAAGCATAAAGTGACGGCAAATAAAAAGCTCAGAAATAAAGGAGATAACAATGGATCGACGTAACCTGATTAAAGGATTTGGGCTCGGCATCGCGGCGGGCACTCTGGGAATTGTCTCGAAAAGCGACGAGGCCATGGCAAATGAGTATGCAAAGGCGACGAAGGGACTGCCTGCTTTGAAAATCACCAATGTCAAGGCCATCCTGACCGCTCCGCAGCGCATACGCCTCTGCGTCGTGAAAGTCGAGACGAGCGAGCCGGGCTTGTACGGCCTCGGATGCGCCACCTTCAATCAGCGGCCTTTGCCGGTCGTCGCGGCCGTCGATAAATACCTCGATCCATTCGCTAAGGGCAGGGACGTAGACAATATAGAGGATATGTGGCAAAACGCCTACACCAGCTCCTACTGGCGCAACGGGCCCGTTCTGAACAACGCCCTGAGCGGCCTGGACCAGGCCCTGTGGGACATCAAAGGAAAGCGTGCGAACATGCCGGTCTATCAGTTGCTGGGCGGTAAATGCCGCTTCGCGGTCGATTGTTATACACATTGCGGCGGCAGGGATTTTGCCCAGACCGAAAGCAGCGTCCGCAGGGCAATGGAGGAAGGCTTCAGGCATATAAGGATACAGCTTGGCGGCTATGGTTCGCCGCACCTGTCAAAGACGCCGGCCTTTAAGGACGCGGGATTTGGGCTGCCCTCGGATTCGCTTATGGAGCCGGGACCTTACATCAGGGCCACGGTCAAGATGTTCGAGCATATCAGGAATGCCTGCGGCGATGAAATCGAATTGCTGCATGATATCCACGAACGGATACCGCCGATCCAGGCCATAAACCTGATAAAGCAGTTGGAGCAGTTTCACCCTTTCTTTATCGAAGATCCGTTCGCGCCCGAGGACAATGGATACTTCAAACTGCTCCGGCAGCAGACCAGCGTGCCGATAGCGATGGGAGAGCTGTTCAATAATCCTCATGAATGGACGGGACTCATATCCGAAAGACTCATCGATTTCATACGCGTACACATTTCACAAATCGGCGGCTTGAGCGTCGCCAGGAAAATCGCTGCCTTATGCGAATGGTTCAATGTCCGCACCGCCTGGCACGGGCCGGGTGACGTTTCGCCGGTAGGGCACGCCGCCAATGCGCACCTCGATCTGGCTGTTTCGAACTTCGGGATTCAGGAAGGAGTCCGCTTCAACGACAAAACGAGAGAAGTCTTCCCCGGAAGTCCCACTGTCAAAAACGGCTACATGTACGTAAACGAGGCTCCCGGCTTTGGCGTCGATATCGACGAGGAGCTTGCCGCGAAATTCCCGCTGCCCGACCATCCGGGCTATTGGAGCCCCGTACGCAGAAGCGACGGCACCGCAGTAAGGCCGTAGAAGCGATTATGTTCGCTATGGTGCTGTTCTTCGCTCTTATATAGACGGCAATACATAATCCCGGCGGTATTTTTTTCTTGACGGTAAGGGCGTAAATCTGGTATAAGTGTTACATATCGCAACTGTTGATGTGTAACTTTCAATTGATGGATGCTATTCGGTGTTTGAGGAGAACGAGGAAATTTCAGGCCGCAAAATCATTCTGGGCAAGGATGTATCGAAATATTGTGAAGGAAATGGTTCATTCTCAACCTTTTTTATCTTAACTTTTTAGAAGGAGGATTATTATGAGTAGAAAAATATTTTGTTTGATTTGCTTTGTGTCGGTGCTGAGCATAGCTCTGGTAAGTATTGCCGATGCCCAAAATCAGATTAGTAACTGGGAATTCGATGAGCCGTTGGTGGTTGGTACAGAAGGCGACTGGTGGATGTGGGAGGACATCAATTTTACCGGTTTGTCGGTAGTACAGGACGCAGCTCTGTCGGGAGATAATGCAATGCATGTCGCTATACCTGACGGCGCATCGGGATCTTTACAGGTCTATCATTCATACTTGAAACTCGAACAGGGCGTAACCTACACGATCAGCTTCATGGCCAGAGCAGACGCCCCGAGAACCATTAGCGTGGTACTAATGGGACGGACGTTATATAACTGGTCGTGGTTCTGGAATCAGAGTGGAGTAGAACTGACAACCGAGCCGCAGACATATACTTTCGAATACCTGCACACGGGTGCTACGGTGGGTGGAACCGGAAATTTCAACGATGACATCGATTGGTGTTTTGACCACGGCGGCAGCGATGTAGATACCTATTTCGATCACATCTGGTTGGGCGAGGGTCCCCCGCCTCTTCCGATTGCTCCCGACTCGGCTCACGATCCCAGCCCGGCAGATGAGGCGGTTTATACCGATACGTGGGCAACCCTCAGTTGGATCCCGGGCGAGTCAGCCGTCTCACACGACGTCTATTTGGGTGAGAGTTTCGATGATGTCAACGACGGCACCGGCGACACTTTCCAGGGCAATCAGGAATTAGCGTTTTTGGTTGTCGGTTTTGTCGGATTCCCCTATCCGGACGGCCTTGTGCCGGGCACAACCTACTACTGGCGAGTCGATGAAATCAATGATGCGGACCCGAACAGCCCGTGGAAAGGTATGGTCTGGAGCTTTATGGTTCCGCCTAAAAAGGCGTATGACCCCGTTCCGAACAATGGTGTTAAATTTGTAGATGCGGAAAACGTGACCTTAAACTGGACGCCCGGTTTCGGTGCTATATTGCATACCGTCTACTTCGGCGACGATTATGATACTGTAGCGAATGCTACTGATGGAGAATCGCTGGGAAGTACAAGCTTCAAACCCGGGCCGCTTGAATTAGAGAAAACCTACTACTGGCGGGTCGATGAGTTGGAAGCTCAGGGTACGCACAAAGGCGACGTCTGGAGCTTCACCACCGCGAAAGTCGGCGGCGGCATACGAGGTGATTACTACAAAGGCATGAACTTTGATAATTTTGTGCTGACCCGCACAGATCCACTGATTGACTTTAGCTGGGGCGATCCCGGCGGGCCGGACCCGTCGGTTGGCGATGACAGCTTCTCAGCCAGATGGACCGGTGAAGTCGAAGCAGCATTCACCGAAACCTACACGTTCTACACCAGCACCGACGACGGCGTGAGGCTGTGGGTCGATGGCCGGCAACTCGTTGATGCGTGGGTAGATCAGGGCACGACCGAGCACCGCGGGACGATTGACCTTGTCGCCGGAAATACGTACAGCCTTGTCATGGAATATTACGAGAACACCGGTGGCGCAGTAGCACAACTGCGATGGTCGAGTCCGTCCACGCCAAAAGGTTTGATTCCCCAGGCGGCATTCTCATTGCCTGTTAAGGCAAGCAGTCCTACTCCACGCGGCGGGGCAGTCGATGTCAAGCAGACAACCGACCTTAGCTGGGGCCCGGGAGATTCCGCCGCTTCGCATGAGGTGTACTTTGGTACGGATGCCGACGCAGTCGCAAATGCCACCAAATCTTCGCCCGAGTATAAGGGCACCAAGGCACTGGGTGACGAGAACTACGATCCCGGCAAACTGGAATGGGAAGCCACATATTACTGGCGAGTCGATGAGATCAATACCGGTAATCCGGACAGTCCGTGGGTGGGCAATGTCTGGAGTTTTACCACAGCCGGCTTCCTTATCATTGACGATTTCGAAATCTACGATGCCGGCGAAAACCAGATATGGTACGCATGGCACGATGGGCTTGGCTATGGTACAATGGGTATAGAACCTTACTTTGCCGGTAACGGCACAGGTGCGGCGGTCGGCGACGAAACCACGCCTTCATTTACCGAAGAAACCATCATCCACGGCGGCACCAAGTCGATGCCTTTGGCCTATGACAACAACAAGCAGGGTTACTCGAAGTATTCGGAGACAGAGCTGGCGTTGACCGCTCCGCGTGACTGGACCGAAGAAGGCGTCACGGAATTGTCGCTGTGGTTCAGAGGCTACCCGGCATCCACCGGCAGCTTCGTAGAGGGCCCGGTCGGCACCTATACGATGACCGGATCCGGCACGGATATCTGGTTAGTGAATAACGTGGAAGCCGATGAATTCCACTTTGCTTATAAGATGCTCACCGGTGCAGGCTCGATTGTCGCGAGAGTCGACAGCGTCGATAACACGAACGTCTGGGCCAAGGCCGGCGTGATGATTCGCGAGACGCTCGATCCTGATTCGGCGCACGCGATGATGGTTGTGACGCCTGGTTCGGGTGTGTCCTTCCAGCGTCGTCCCGGCACGGGCCAGACCAGTCTCGACACGACGACCGCTTCGATAACTGCACCGTACTGGGTGAAAATAGAGCGTAGTATTTCCGGCAGCTTTACAGCGTCTCATTCAGCTAATGGCTCGACGTGGACGATGCAGGGCGCACCTGAGAACATCCCGATGGGCGCTAATGTCTATATCGGTTTGGCGGTAACGAGCCACGATGCCGCTTTGACGTGTCAGGCAGTATTCTCGAATGTCACGACTACCGGCTCAGTCACCGGGCAGTGGGCGCACCAGGATATCGGCATAGCCAGCAATGACCCAGAGCCGCTTTATGTGGCCGTGTCCAATAGTGCCGGCACACCTGCGGTTGTAGTCAACGATGATCCGGCGGCAGCAACAGTAGACACCTGGACCGAGTGGGTTATCCCGCTGCAGGCCTTTGCCGATCAGGGCATAGTCCTGACCAATGTTGACAGAATCGCAATTGGCCTGGGAACCAAAGGCAACATGACGGTCCCCGGCGGTTCGGGCAAAATATTCTTCGATGACATCCGGCTCTATCGGCCTGAGCCTGAACCGCAGCCGTAAACCGAGACTTCGACGGCAATTGGGATTTAATTATAACGCAGCAGATTCGCATAAGTTTGGGGCCTATACCGAGTGATATGGTATAGGCCTCTTCTTATTTACCTGATGATGTGGGCGGTGATATCTTTCGAATTATTTGGGGCTTTTTTTGAGAAGGATGCTATAATATCGTGTCGTCGCAGCCGTTTCTGCGTAAGGATGCTTTACAACGGCTGTTGAACTATATCCCTGAAAATAGACAGGGGAAAAACAAAAAGGCTCAACAACCGGTTGACGAGCCTGATATTAAAGGAGATTTGCCATGAGACCTATGCCCTCCCGTCGAAACGCCTGCTTCTGTTTCAGTTTCATTTTGTTGCTGGTGACATGCTGCACTGTCGAAGTGTTTTCCGCCGATGAAAAACCATTGCCCGAGACTTTGCTGCTCAAGGACTATCGGCCGAAGTCTGTCTACAATGTCCCTCAGACGACAGTTGACAAAGCCAAATATCCCGTGATTGATATGCACACGCATGACTACGCAAAGAATCCCGAGCAGGTTGCCGAATGGATTCGGGCCATGGATGAGTCGGGAGTTGAAAAATCCATCGTATTGACAATGGCTGTAGGCAAGGAGTTCGATGCTGTCTACGCGAGATACGCCAAATATCCCGACCGTTTCGAGGTGTGGTGCGGATTTGATTACACCGGATACGACAAGCCGGACTTCGGACCCGCGGCGGTTAAAGAGTTGGAGCGGTGCTACAAGGTTGGTGCCCGAGGCGTCGGCGAGCTTGGCGATAAGGGCAAAGGATTATTTTATTGCAGGCCAACGAAAGCCTGGGGAATGCATCTCGACGATCCTCGCATGGACCCACTGCTGGCTAAATGTGCGGAGCTGCGAATGCCGGTGAATATTCACGTTGCCGATCCCTATTGGATGTATCTACCGATGGACGCAACCAATGACGGGCTTATGAATGCTTACAAATGGAGGCTGGACAACCAGCCGGGAATCGTTGGGCACGAAGGCATGGTGAAGATACTGGAAGGGGCGGTAAAACGGCATCCGAAAACAATTTTCGTCGTCTGTCACTTTGCCAATTGTTCTTATGATCTCAACAAGCTCGGAAGGTTGTTCGACAGGTATCCGAATTTGTATGCAGACATATCGGCCAGGTATGCCGAGACGGCGCCCATTCCGAGGTTTGCCGCCCGGTTCTATGAGAAGTACCGGGACAGGCTTGTCTATGGGACCGACATGCGGTTCAACACGAAGATATACCGGCTGACTTTCCGGATACTGGAATCGGAAGATGAGCACTTCTATGCTTATGATAATTTCGGCTACCATTGGCCCTTATATGGTTTCGGTCTGGACGATCAAGTTCTCAGGAAAGTATACAGGGACAACGCGCTGAAGATTATAGGAGACCAAACGTCCGCGGGGGTAACTTCCACACGGTAGCTGTACGTGATGTAACTTGTTCCGGCTGACCCGTTGAAATGCGGATGTCAGTTGTTTTCTACTTTTCCGGTCGGGGACACGCATCGACGAACTTGAGGGCTTCGTCCATGAAAATTTCGCCCATCGTTTCTGACAGCGATGTTCTGCTGATGTAGTCGTAGCGTTCGAAGCTGTTGAAGTCGACTTTCGTCAGGATGTAGCCGAAGGCATCGTTCGTCAGGCCGAACAGCATGTTGTGCTTGCCGTACATGTTGCGCTTCAGATAATAGCCGATATTCGGCAGAGCTTCGCCGGGAATTGTGAGCATCTGTGCGGTACCGAGGTTCACGACATTGACCTGCGTGGCGATGGTGCCTTTTTCGTTGAGTTCGAAGCCTAACGGCGAGGCTTTTACGATGGCCAGCAGCATCTGGTTCTCAACCGGGAATTCGACACTTGTACTGCCGCAGAATAACTTCGGCTCTTTCTCGATTGGAGCATCGGTAACAATCCGTAAAGCCTCATCGGCAAGGAGATTTCCGATACGAATGCACTCGTCCCAGGTTCGCATGTCCCTGCCGTCCGGTCCCCGGCAGTCGGCCGTTACCATGCCGCCAAGGGCGCCGTTGACGAAAATGCCGACGCCTCCCGCTCGCTGCGCGATACGCTCATAGAGCGGCCCCACGAAATCCGGCGACAGAATTCCCTGGCCGGCGCCGATGACTTCCGGGTGACATGCGTAATTAACAAACGTTGCTAAAGGTTTGCCTTCTGAATCGAGGAATTGGATTACGTCGCAGCGCGGATCGTAAAGTTTGTCCGCGTAGTAGTTGTAGGCGATTTTGCCCCGTGCTTTGCCGGTGGCGATTTTTACATTAGTCGGCTGCAACTTGCCGACGGCCTCGTTGATCGCATCGGCCAGTTTTTTGCAGACGCCATTCAGGTACTCGATATCGGCAGCGGTTTTGCCACTCCTGTCTGGAAAGCCGTAGCAGTCGGGCCCGCTGTGGTTGTGCGTCGCGGCGATAAGAATGTTATTCGGGTCGATCCCCGGCACCTGCCGCCGAACCTTGCTGCAAAGCACGCCGGGGAAGCCGAGAAAATCCGTGCTGCAGATTGCGACACGGGTGCCGTCATTTTCAAACACCAGGGCACGCACCGTCAATTCTCCTAACTTCCTGCTTGCGGCTCTGGATGGGCCGACTCCACCCGAAACGGGCAGCAGAGGGTCGGGGGTGACGTTACGCACGGCGATAGCGGCACGAAACTCCGCCAGAGCAGGGCGGCTGTGGAAGAAACAGATTGAAGTTAACACTATGAGCAATGACATAATTAGATTATGCTTTTTGTCTTTCATGTACGGTTTCTCCATTTAGTGTGTGCTGTTACAGCACCTGGCACTGCGTTCAATCAATCGATAAATCCATGCATCACAAAATAGACCAGCTTATCTGCCGGCTATTATATTTGAGAGGTCTTTCCAAGTCAAATGCTGAGGTATCGACTTTCGTAAGTCTATTTGACTGCCATTATCCTGAAAAAAAACGGGGCCTATACCGAATTGATTGGTATAGGCCCCGAACTAAACAAAACCTGCTGTCATTTTCGCGAAAAGCAGCTTAACTATTCAGCAGTCTCTCTCGGTCGGTACAACCGGATGTCGTCGAAGAACATCTTGCCCGAACCGCCCGGGACGGTCATATTGCCCCTGGTTCCCAGGCCGATAGCGATTCTGTCCACGTTGGTCAGGACTATGCCCTGATCGGCAAGAGTCTGCAGCGGGATAACCCACTCGGTCCAGGCTCCGATCTGTGCCGCGTCCGGATCGTCATGGACTACCACCGCAGGTGCGCCGGCACTGTTGGACACGGCTATATAAAGCGGCTCAGCATCATTGCTGGCTATGCCGACGTCCTGGTTCGCCCACTGCGGACTGACTGTCCCGGTAGTCGTGACATTCGAGAATACGGCCTGGCATGTCAAAGCAGGATCATGACTCGTTAAGGCCAAGCCAATATAGACATTCGCGCCCATCGATATGGTCTGAGATGTGGCGCCCGTTACCGGCAGCCAATTCGAACCGTTCGCTGAATGTGAAACCGTAAATCTGCCGGAAATACTACGCTCCAGTTTCACCCAGTATGGAGCAGTAATCCCGCTCTGGTTCGCACTTTCACTGGTACCACCTGTACTGGGGCGAAACTGAAAGGCAACCCCATTAACGGGTGTAACACATGCAAAGGCATGCGCCGAGTCGGGATCAAGTGTCTCGCGAATCATCACGCCTGCCTTTGCCCAGTCATTCGTGTTCTCGACGCTGCCGACTCTCGCGATAATCGAGCCGGCGCCGGTGAGCATCTTGTAGGCGAAGTGGAATT
>CAYTNN010000026.1:0-30047 GCA_964439135.1 uncultured Pirellulales bacterium | reverse complement strand
GGAAGAAAAGTACATAGAAGCAGCCAGGCGTTCGGCGGAATTCATATTGAGCACTTTACACAAGAACGGCCGATTGATGCGATACTACCGGGATGGCCAGGTGGTCGAAAAGGCATTTCTCGATGACTATGCTTTTACAACGATGGGGATGCTGGACTTATATGAAGCGACATTTGATGTGAAATGGCTCATCGAGGCAAAATCGCTCAGCAACCAGATGATTGAGTTGTTCGCCGATGCGGAAATAGGGGGATTTTTTCTGGCCGGTAAGGACAGCGAGAAACTGATCGCCCGCACCAAGCCGGGCTCCGACGGAGCCATTCCATCCGGCAATTCGGTTGCGGCACTGGTTTTACTGAAATTTGGCAGGTTAACTATGGATCCACATTTCACCGAGATGGGCGACAAAGTTCTCGAAACATTCTCGCAACAGTTGGAACAATTACCTGCTTATTCATCGGCAATGCTGAGAGCATTAGACTTCCGGCTGGGGCCGACACAGGAGATAATAATTGCCGGCAATGCCGATGCGCCGGATGTAAAACAGATGCTCAAGCTAATACACAGCACCTTTTTACCGAACGCGGTTGTGTTGCTGCACGAACCTGACAAGGCTGATTCAGCTCTTTACAACACCGCAGCATTTATAAAGAACCAGACTGCGATAAATGGCAAAGCAACCGCGTATGTATGCGAGAATTACGTCTGCAAAAAACCTGTAAATAATATCAATGAATTCGAAAATCTTATCGCCGAAGCGGCTGCAAAATAAAAACTAAATCTGAAAAACTTGATTATATTTGATGAGGTATTGTGAGATGGCCTTGCGAAACATTGTAAAAATTGACGAGGAAAAATGTAACGGCTGCGGTTTGTGCGTGAATGCTTGCGCCGAAGGCGCCATCAAGATAATTGACGGCAAAGCCAGGCTTGTCAGCGAGATTTACTGCGACGGCCTTGGGGCGTGTCTCGGGCACTGCCCCCAGGATGCGATAACTATCGAAAAGAGAGTGGCCGAAGATTTTGACGAAGAAGCAACCAACGCATATCTGTCTATGGAGAAAAACTCGCAAGTGCAGACTGATTTTGTCTGCCCCGGCATGGCTGCGAAACAACTGAGAAAAAAGGCAGTGCCGGACGATACAGCTCAGGCCGGAGAAGTGCCGTCCCGGCTTGGCCAGTGGCCCGTGCAGTTGAAGCTGGTTTCGCCTCATGCCCCATATTTTGCCGGCTCCGATTTGCTGCTTGTGGCGGACTGTGTGCCTTTCGCGATGGGCGATTTTCACAACCTTTTTCTAAAGGACCACAGTATTGCCGTAGGTTGTCCGAAACTGGATGATGTGCAGTTCTATATTGAGAAGCTGGCAACAATCCTGCAGGCGAACAAGCTCAACAGTTTGACCGTAATTCATATGGAAGTTCCTTGCTGTTCCGGACTGACTCATATTGCACGACAGGCTATCGCCAAAAGCAACATTGATATGACTTTCGAAGATGTTACAATTGACTTGCAGGGTAATGTAAGCCGAACCGAAACGATAAAGATTTAACTCCGGCTCGGAAACAGCGGTTGTTCTTCGAGCAAGGAAAAGATAATGGCTGATTTCATTAAACTGATAATAACGGATTTCTGGGGCACCATAGCCGAGATGTCGCCGTATTTGCTGTTCGGCTTTTTTGTCGCCGGGCTGCTTTCCGTGCTGGTTTCACAGCAGCTTGTGGAAAAACATCTTGGCGGCGGGGGACTGTGGCCTCTGCTGAAGGCATCGATTTTCGGAGTTCCGCTGCCCTTGTGTTCGTGCGGCGTCATTCCGGTCTCGATGTCGCTTCACAAACACGGAGCGAGCAAAGGCTCCACGATAGCGTTTCTTCTTTCGACGCCTCAAACCGGCGTAGACAGTATCTTTGTGACATTGAGCCTGCTGGGCCCTGTTTTTGCCGTTTTCAGGCCGGTGGCGGCACTCATAACCGGTCTTGTAGGCGGCACTCTCGTCGACGTATTCGAGCAGGGCGGAAAGGCTCGGAAAAGCCCGCCGGAAAAATGTACGGATGAGTGCTGCAGCAGCAAAAAAAATACCGGCAGAGTCGTCAGGGGATTGAAATACGGCTTTGTCACGCTGCCGCGGGACATCGGCAAGGCAATGCTGTTGGGGCTGGCTATAGCGGCGTTTATTTCCGCCCTTGTGCCGGACGGTTACTTCGCGGAAAAACTCGGCACCGGAATTTTCGCAATGGTCGTAATGATGTTTCTGGGCATACCGATATATGTGTGCGCGACGGCCTCGGTGCCGGTGGCGGCGGCATTGATATTGAAAGGCCTGACGCCCGGCGCGGCCCTGGTCTTTCTCATGACAGGCCCGGCAACAAACGCCGCTTCGTTTATAACCATCTGGAAGGCTTTAGGCAGGACCACCGCAATAATTTATCTGGCCACAGTAGCAGGTTGTGCTCTTCTGGGCGGCATTCTGCTGGATTTGCTGGCTACCAGCGCGGATATTCAAATCGCCGCTCACCCGCACTGGATGCTGCCGGCGGTCGTTAAATACGCCTCAGCGGTCGTGCTGTTGGCAGTATTGGGCTATGCTTTATTCAGCAAAAGCAAAACGAGTCACAAATAGCGATTGAAACTACCTCGTCCAGTATTCCACAAACAGGGCTAAATCTTCCATGTCAACAATTCCATCGCCGTATGGGCCCGGAGCAATATCGGCAGAAAGTTGCTCTGAAACCTGCATCCACTGATCCATTAAGGTATTAAAATCTTCGCAATCCACCACGCCGTCGCCGTTAAAGTCAGCCGCCACCGGTGATGTCAGCTCGATGCCTTCGCCAACGCCCAGATTACGGGAGTATTGTTTTAACAACGAATCATTCCAATGCTCGTGGGTCCCCTGGCTGGCCAGTCCAATGCCGTCATTGTTCGGGTCATAAAACGTCCCCGACGGTGGATTGTCTGCCAGTGCCGCTTCGTGCAGGTAGTCGTCGGCGCCGTCGTAGTGCGGGTAATCATCCCACTCGGCCTGGAGAAAATCGCAGCAGACCGAATCGATAGCAACCGGGTCCTGAGAGACAAACACGCTCGACGGCCAGTCGTCATAAAACGGTGCCATGTTCCACTTGACCGGCTGCGAATCCCAGTTCCGCCCGGCGAAAAGACCATCGACAAGATAGAGAACCGTCTTGCCGCCCAGCTCGGGATGGCCCATCAAATCCACGAGAGCGCGATAATATCCCATGCCCCTGCGGTATACCGGCAGGCTGCTGTGCATGTCGTAATAGTCATATCGCTGGCCCCGGAGCGTGCGGTCCGGGTTCCTTAGAAGCGAGCCGTAATGGTTCTTGCCGCACACTGTTATTCCGCCGCTGTCATGGCTTTTGAGAATTGCAAAGTTAATCATATAGTCCGCTTCCGCAAATGAGCGAGGAATATAATCCTGCCTCTTGCCATTGGCAGCGGACGTACTCCAGTAAAACTTCACGTTTGAAAATGTCGACTCAGTTCGCCCATGCCCCCCGTAGGCAGCTAAGTAGCAGACGTTCGGGAACCTGGGATAAACAATATTATAATAAAAATTCGGAAATATCCGCCCCGGATCGCCAATAGTAATATCAGCCTCGTCCATTCCAACCACATTCACTAATTGATCCAGCAGCGAAATGGTCAACTGCGGCGAGTTGTCAATCCTGTTTTTATTGTTGTTCTGCTGCTCGAACGTGCTCGTGTTCGCATTGTAGCACATCGTATTATTTATCTTGATGGCAATCTTTTCGCCGGGTGTGTACCCAACGTCACCTTTGCCCCGGCGAATGTTGAAATTCCGGAAAATCGCATCCCACGCCGCCGCATCCGAACCCTCGCCGGCAAGGCCGCGAATCGCTCGCGAAATCATCCTGTCCACCACCGCCTGGTCCGTATGGTTGTCGTCGTACCAATGCTCGGGCGAAGAATAGCCGTCCCAGTCCGTAGCGTTCGGATCATGTATCCATACGACACGCCCCGGATTTACACCCTGGGCGATCCCAATGGGATCGTTAGGCGTTTGTTCGGCAGCCAGAGTCATCTTTTCTTCGGTCGAACTCAAAGCCAGCCACACAAATCCAACGCTCGCGGCAATGAATACCGCACACAGCACAAAACGCGCTTGCGCTCGATAGCGTTTGGCTTTACGAAAAGCACTCACCGAACCGGCCAGCCCCAAAAGCCAGATGATAAAACCCGAAGCCAGTGGAAAGGCCACCCGCTGACAGGGATAAGTCGCCCGCGAAGGTTTCGGTATAACACGCACAAGGAACCATATAAACGCGACAAATCCGGCCAACGGAAAAAGCCAGATTAACCAGCGACCTTTTTGCTTACGAGCAGAAAACTTATCCATTTTTGAACGAACTGATGAAACAGTTTTTTTTATTAATGGCAGCATTTTGCCTCCTTTAGAAACGATGTTGAATAAATGTCTGCGACGCCTCCTGTCCTTAAAAAACTACACGCTAAAAAGTGCACATGTTGCTAATACCTGCAATATCGAGCAAATCGGGGCGACTGGACTTGAACCAGCGACCTCTTGACCCCCAGTCAAGCGCGCTACCAAACTGCGCTACGCCCCGTACAAACAACCGTATTCTAACACAAGACAAACCGTTAAACAAATATATTTTCAAAATTCACCGGTACTTAATCGCACTTGACGAATAATATACATTTTTATAAAATCTTCATAAATTCTCAATAAAGTGACCCGCACCCCGCTATTATTGAGAAAAATCGGAAAGATTACATGGGGATTATCATGACTAATCAAAAAAATGCAATCATAAGAATGGCGGTTGTAGTTGCCGGTTTAACCTTAGCGGGTTGTGCAGTCCAGGCTCCCCTTGAGCTGACGAAAGCTTCGATAAACGGAGACCTCGCGACAGTCCAGGCAATCCTGACAACAAAGCCGGAACTGATTAACGCTCAAAACGAAGACGGCTGGACTTCTCTGCATATGGCGGCTTATAAAGGCCATAAGGATTTAGTGGAGTTTCTACTGGTCGAAGGAGCAAAAGTTACTACACGAGAAAATCGCTTCCGCCAGACACCTCTGCACGATGCGGCTCAATATGGTCACAAGGATATAGCCGGGCTTCTTATCGATTACGGGACGAATGTTAATGTCAAAGATAAATTCATGTGGACTCCTCTGCACGCCGCAGCCGCAGGTGGACATAAAGATATGGCCGAGCTCCTGATTGCCAAAGGAGCAAAGATTAACGTTAAAGACGATAACGGCAGAACTCCTCTGCATTTCGCAGCTCGTGACAACCGGATAGAAATAGCTGAGCTGCTGATTGCCAACCGAGCGGATATTAATGCCAAAGACGACAGCGGCAGAACCGCTCTGCACGCTGCAGCCTTAGAAGGCCATAAAGACTTGGTCAAACTTCTCCGCAAACATGGCGCCAGCATGGGCTCGGAGATTTTCGACGCGGTTCAGCAGGGCGACCTTGGCACATTGACGGTTCTCTTAACTGAAAATCCTAAACTCGTCAACGCCAAAGAGTCCTACCTGTCACTGTCGCCATTATCCTGGGCGGCCATTGAGGGGCATAAGGAAGTAGCCGAGCTTCTCATTTACAAAGGAGCGAATGTCGGCACAAAAAACGAAACCGGAAAGGGAGCCAGTCCTCTGCACTGGGCAGCTAAGCAGGGCAGCAAGGATGTGGTTGAGCTTCTAATCGCCAAAGGAGCTAAGGTTGACGCCGTAGATAAAAGCGGTGTTACTCCTCTACATCGGGCGGTCATGGCCGGGCATAAGGAAGTGGCAGAACTTCTCATCGCAAATGGGGCTAAGATTGACGGCGATACGCTGCACCGGGCAGCCATTAACGGGCATAAGGAAATTGCAGAGCTTCTCATCGCAAAGGGAGCGGATGTTAACGCGAAAACCACGTCCCGGCTTTTTTCTTCAACAAGAAGAATATTAAGAGCCAAAGGCAGTACCCCGTTACACCTGGCAGTCGTTGAGGGCCACAAGAATGTTGCCGAGCTTCTTATCGACAAAAGAGCGGATGTAAATGCAAGAGATATCACGGGAGTCACTCCTTTACACTGGGCGGCAATAAGAGGATACAAGGAAATGATTGAGCTTCTCATCGCCAATGGGGCGAAAGTCAACTCTAAAGATAAAGAAGGCACTACTCCTCTTCGTTGTGCTGTCTGGCAGGGTTATGAGGAAATAGCCGAACTGCTCCGCAAACAAGGGGCTGTCGAGCGATAAGAAACCATTGATTTTCAATAAATATCAATAATTTTTAGCTCTTATTTGTAACGGGCAGGCTGCTTCGGAGTCCGGATGAAAAGAAATGGATCATTCGGGATCCAGTAAACATAAATCTCCGCCCGGCACGCCGGGATCCGAATTTGAGCTTCCGTACAAACGATTTTTTCCTCCAAACGATCTCAAGCCTCCGATCTTTCCAGCCCGTCTACACGCAAATAGGGAAGCTATTCTGTTTGACAATTTTCAAATTATCAACATATTTCACTTGACGGACAACTTGCCGCTTTGTATAATATACATCGAACTAATGGATGGTTCATGGTTCATAGTTCGTTGTTCTTAGACAATAGTATATCTCTCCTGAATTAGCCGAAGTTCTGAGCAAAGTTAAAGGGGAAGTCGAAGATTAGTATTTCGTATAGGGGATGGCAAATGCAGAAGGGGATAAGCAAATAGTCAATAATAAATAATCCGTCGTTTCTCCGTAATGGCTATTTGAAAAAACAAAGCCAATTTACCGGAGGGCAAATTTATGCTAAGTCTTTAATAACAATGGTTTATGGAATTTTTACGATTGGAGGCAGCGAAAAAACAAAGCCAAAACAAAGCCAATTTCAAGGCCCAAACTACTTTCGAAGGGGTAGAACAAAACTCCGAGGCGAGATAACGATGGACGAGATAGGATGGACAATGGACGCTCATCCACCATCCCTTGTCAATCATCCTTTCGTTTTCTATCCATGGAGTACCTGCTAATTAAATGAATGATACTAAATATTTTCAAAAAAAGCCTTGACATAGTTAGGGTCGACTAACTATATTAGGCTAACCAAAGAAAATACAGGAAAAACAGTAATGGCAGCAGAAAATGCTAATTTAAGTTCATCTTTGGAAGATTATCTCGAAGCGATTTTCAACCTTTCCAAAGAGTCTAACATCGCCCGCAGCAAGGACATAGCGAAATCACTGGGCGTATCCAGGGCCTCGGTAACCGGTGCGTTGCGGGTTCTTAAGAAAAAGGGTCTGGCCAATTATAAACCGTACGATTATATAACACTTACCGAAACCGGCCAGGCCACTGCGGCTGAAATCGCCAAAAAGCACAAAATTCTGGAGTCTTTTTTCATCGACCTTTTAGGCATCGAGCCGAATATCGCCCAGGAGGCCGCCTGCAAGACCGAGCACACACTGGGGCCGGGAATCATCGAAAAGCTATTGTGTTTTATCGAATTTGTCAGCCGCAGCAGCGAAAACGGCTGTGACTTGGTGGACCAATTCCAAAAATTCTGCAAAAAGCAGATGTCAAAAAACGCAGGTAAGCGAGACAATAAAAATGGAGCAGAAAAAAGTAATACCTCTGTCGACAATTAAGTCCGGCCAGACGGTGAAATTAGCCGGCGTCGAAGCCGGTCGCGGTTTGAACAGCCGGCTTGCCGCAATGGGCCTTTTGCCCAACGTGGAAATAACCGTCGTAAGCAATGGCCACCCCGGGCCTTCTGTAGTCAGCGTCAAAGGCTCCAGGATAATGCTGGGCAGAGGGATGGCAGATAAAATTATGGTAAGCAGCTGAGATTATGAAAAAGATCACGGTCGCCCTGACCGGCAATCCTAACAGCGGAAAAACCACTATCTTCAACGTGTTGACGGGTGCCCGCCAGCACGTGGGCAATTATCCCGGCGTGACAGTTGAGAAGAAGGAAGGTCTGTGCAAATACGAAGGGCATGAGATTACATTCGTTGACCTGCCGGGAACGTACAGCCTGACCGCTTACACAATCGAAGAGATAGTTACCCGCAACTTCATCATCGAAGAGCAGCCGGACGTTGTGGTCGATGTTGTGGATGCATCCAATATCGAACGAAACCTTTATCTGGCAACGCAGCTTATCGAAATGAATGTCCCGCTGATCCTGGCGTTCAATATGAGTGACGTTGCCGAGCAGAAAGGGCTGCTTTTCGATATCGAGCAGCTATCCAGGCTTCTTGAAGCGCCGATTGTCCCGATGATCGGCAACAAAGGCAAAGGCAAAAAAGAGCTGCTCGAAGCGATTGTGGAGATAGTAGAAAAGGGCAGGGGCCGGCGCATTCATAACATCCAATACGGCGAAGAAATCGAGCACGAGCTGGCAAAAATCGAAACAATGATTACCGACAAAGAGCATCACCTGGCGGAAAAGTACGGCTCAAGATGGTCGGCGATCAAACTGCTGGAGCAGGACGACGACATCACGAAAAAAGTCCGTAGCCGGGAACTAATCGACGCCGTCAAAGCCGGCACAGAACACCTGAAGAGCATTTTCGACGATGGGCCGGAAGTCATAATGGCCGATCGCCGATATGGCTTCATCTCAGGCGCCTGCCAAGAGACAATCAGAACCACCGTCGAATTGCGCCACAGCTACAGCGACATGATTGATGCGGTCGTCACAAATCGAATGCTGGGGCTGCCGATATTTCTGATCCTGATGTACCTGGTCTTCCTGCTGACATTCAAGATCGGCAAATATCCGATGGGCTGGCTGGAAATGTTCTTCGAGTGGGCCGGCCGGGCCATCGCCGGCTTATGGCCGGCCGGGAGTGAAAGCTGGCTAAGCTCTCTTTTAGTGGACGGCATCATCGGCGGAGTAGGGGGGGTGATTATCTTCCTGCCCAATATTCTGCTGCTGTTCCTGGCCATCGCTATGCTCGAAGACAGCGGCTACATGGCCCGGGCGGCGTTTATCATGGATCGCATCATGCACAAAATCGGCCTGCACGGCAAAAGTTTCATCCCAATGCTCATCGGCTTCGGATGCTCGGTCCCGGCGATCATGGCCACACGAATCCTCGAAAACCGGCGGAGTCGACTAACAACAATCATGGTCATCCCGCTGATGAGCTGCGGCGCAAGGCTGACAATTTACGCGCTGGTCATCCCGGCTTTCTTCCCGGAGAACTGGCACGGGCCGATGATGTGGCTTATCTATTTCATCGGCATCGTTCTGGCGATTATCCTGATCAAAGTCCTGCGTCTGACCTTTTTTAGGGGCGACACCGTCCCGTTCGTTATGGAGCTGCCGCCATATCGTATGCCCACGCTCAAATCGGTCAGTCTCCATATGTGGCACAGAGGCTGGATGTATCTGAAAAAGGCCGGAACGATTATTCTGGCCATATCGATCCTGCTCTGGCTTGCGAGCAGCTATCCGAAACCCGGCAGGGGGTCTCTGACGGGCCTTTCAGCCGAGCAGGCCCAGCAAACCAGGCTGGAACATTCGGTCATCGGAACATTGGGACAAGCGATAGAACCGGCCATCAAACCGCTCGGCTTCGACTGGAAGATCGGAACCGCCCTGATAGGTGCAACCGTGGCCAAGGAAGTATTCGTCTCACAATTAGCAATCGTATACGCAGTCGGAAGCGCGGACGAAGGAACCGCGACTCTCCGGCAACGATTAAGAGCCAACTATACGCCGTTAACCGGCTTTTGCATTATGCTGTTCTGCCTGATCTACGCGCCTTGTGCGGCAACGATCGCGATGACCAAGCAGGAGACAAATTCCTGGGGATGGGCGATGTTCCAGTTCTTCGGCCTGACTGCCCTGGCCTATATCATAACACTTGCCGTCTATCAGATCGGCAGCCGAATAGCCGGTTAACCGGATACATAAACCCGAAACAAAACAGCGTTCAAAAAAACGCCGCACCCATAAGCGGTTTCAGAAAAGTAATACCGCCGCATCAATACCAAGCTGGCAAGGGTATTGGAGCCAAGGCTGGTTAGATATATCCAACAAAAACCGAAAGATGTTGAGATTTCTGATTTGCCAATATTGGCGGGACAGTTGTAAAATAAGTTCCAACGGATATTGAAACTTCGAACAAGCAACTTAAAACTTAAGTATATAGGGTCATGTATGCGTTAATCCGAAGATTTCAAGCGGAGGTAAAGTATGCGAACCAACCGCGATAAAAAGGAAGCGCCTTGCAGCAGTGACCGGCATCAAGAGAAAGAACTTAAAGAATATCAGGCGAAATTCAAGGTCCTGTTCGAGAACATGTGCAGCGGCGTGGCAATCTACGAAGCCCGCAACGACGGTGAAGATTTCGTGTTCGTGGACTTCAACCCGGCCGCTGAGCAAATCGAGCACGTCAAGAAAGAAGAAATCATCGGCAAAAGCGTCACGGAGGTCTTTCCCGGCGTCAGGCAGTTCGGCCTGTTCGACGTGTTCCGCCGGGTGTATAAGACCGGAACGCCAGAACACCTCCCCGTTTCAGTTTACAAAGATGAAAGGGTTGCAGGCTGGCGGGAAAACTACGTTTATCGATTGCCTTCCGGGCAGATTGTTGCCCTCTACGACGACGTCAGCACGCGAAAACGCACGGAATTAGTCGCTCGCATGACCGACCAGTGCTTTCGCGCAATCGCGGACTATACGTACGACTGGGAGATCTGGGTCGGCCCGGCCGGCCGCGTGTTGTGGACTAATCCGGCGGCACAGCGTGTCACAGGCTACAGCATCAAAGAGATCATGGCCATGTCGGATTACCCGGGCTCGGTAGTTTACGAGCAAGACCGCGACAGGATAGAACGAGCCTTTCGTTCGGCATTAAAAGGCAGTACCGGCAACGATGTTCAATTCAGGATTGTAAGGAAAGACGGCAAGGTAATCTGGGGGGAAGTATCATGGCAGCCGATCTTCGACGACGACGGCAACTCGCTGGGGCATCGCGAGAGCATCCGGGACATTACGTCACGCAAAGAGGCTGAAGAAGAGCTTGAAAAGGTAAAGCTTAAAAAGTAAAGTGCTTTCTAATCAGTTCTGTGTAAGCAGTTCAATGCCGTTGCCGGTTTTTAGATTGCGTGAATATTTCCTGTCCTTCGGATTGTTCCAGTGCTCGTGGACGCCGAGGCTTTTTAGAGCCGTGCCGTCCTTTTCCGGATCATAAGTCGTTCCCGACGGCGGTTTATCGGCCAGCGCCGCCTCGTGCAGATAGTTGTCGGGATTGCCGGTCACGTCCACAACCTTCGGGTTCAGGACCTGCTCATTCCGCAAAAAGTCCAGGCCCACTGAATCGATGGCTACCATGTCCTGCGAGACAAAAATGCTGGAGAACCAGTCGTTGTCAAAACTCGCAAAGCGTATCACGCTGCCCGTCTGATTTCGTGCCGGGTATAATGCGTCGACCATGTACAGCAGTGTTTTGCCGCCCAAGTGTTCGTGCCCGTTCAGATTCACCAGGCAGTTATACGAGCCCATCGGATCTCTTCTGTTGCCGTATTTGTGCAGCGGGCTGGGCGACCAGCCTCGATCGTTGGGAAAATACGTCGTGCCGAAGTGGTTCTTCCCGCATAACGTCATGCCAAACAGAGTGTGTGCTCTCATCAGCGCCAGGTTTATCAAGTAGCTTGCCTCGGTCACGCACTTCGGCAGGTACGCGGTGCCGGCCCTCGTATGAAGCGGATTGCTCGTATCGTGCACCGCGGCGATGCGCCCGTTGCCGGCTCTGTCCGGACTGACCACGAATCTTACGCTTTGAAAGTCTGCGTCCGGATTGCCCCTGATCTTATTGTAAATCGGATCGCCGATAGATCGTGTGGCATCAAACAGAGTAATCGCCGAGCCGGGCACGCCAGCCTTGTTTATAAGCTGGTCCACAAGCGAATATACAACATGAGGGCTCGGATTGCCGATGTCCGGCGTCCAACCGGCCTGGCGATCCTGGTTCATATTGAGCTTGATAGCGATCTTCTCCGGCTTGCGATAGCCCACTTCGCCAAGGTCCTTGCTCTTATTGAAGTACTTAAAAAGCGCATCCCACGCCTGAGAATCGCTCGACCGGCCGGTCAGTCCCTGAATGGTTTTGGAGATCATCACATCAACCGTTTTCTGATCGGTATTGTTGTCATCCCACCAGCTTCCCGTCGAGCCGTCCCAACCAGTGGCCTCGGGATCGCGAATCCATACGACACGCCCGGGATGAATCCCTTTCGCCGTGCCTATCGGGCTGTTTGCCGGTTCCGAGGGCATAAAAGCAGCCGCATTGGCCGGATTATTATCAGTGACGGAGACTGCACACCATACGATGGCGACAGCCGCTGCGGCACAAATCCCTGCCAGCGCATATCGTGACTTCTGTATCAGCCGCCTCGCTCTGCGATATGCTAAAGTTGAGCCGATCAGTCCCGCAATCCAGACCATAAAGCCGCCCGCCAGTGGGGCAGCCAGTCGTTGGCAGGGGTACGTCGCACGCGAAGGCTTCGGCACGACACGAATCAGAAACCAGATCAGTGATGCCAGTCCCGCAACCGGAAGCAGCCATATCAGCCAAGGGCGTCTCCTGGTCCAGGTAGATAGTCTGCCCGTTCGAGGACACTGATTAGACTCTTTATGTGGAAAAACGTGATTTTCTGCTGATTTATGACTTTCTGAAGCTTGTTTTGTGCTTTTGAGCGGCATTTGAAAACCTCCAAAATTTTCTGAACACCTGTCCGGATTGGCATTTTGTCAAGGCCATATTGTACTTCACAGAAATGTCAAGTGCAACGCCGTTTCTCAAAATTGAAAAGTTCGGCGTTTCCGCAGAACCGTATCGTGAAAGCAATAAATACGTGAACCCGGCGATTTTACTTGACGGAATGACAATTGATATAGTATAAATAAGCTTATTAACATCTATGGCTTTTAACTATCTCTGCAGATAAAAAAAGTATCGTATGAAGATTCTTAAGAAGCAATCCGTACTGTGCTTTGGAAGAAAGGAGGTGGCTCATATCCAAAAACACTAAAGGGAATATTGAAAAAATATTGTAGAAGTAACAACCACTGTAAATCGTCTTGGTATGTAACCAGAGTACGGATATCAATATTTTTAATAAGGAGGATTCTTAATGTGCAGAAAATTGACTTATACAATTTTTTTGATTCTTGTCTTGGGTCTGACTTTGACAAGTATAACGAGTGCTCAACTTGTTGGCTGGTGGAAGTTCGATGAGATGTCAGGGGATATTGCTTTTGATTCGTCCGGCAATGAACTTCATGGCATTCTTGCAAGTGAGCCGTATACTCCGGAATGGGTAAGTGGATTTCAGGGTGGTGCCCTGGAGTTCGAACTTGGTGATTATGTGGACATGGGCAATCCGGATGCGCTAAATTTCGGCACAAATGACTGGACTGTGAGTGCATGGATAATCTTAAATGCGCAGGGCCAGGGTGAAGATTATATATGCCCGATAATTGGCAATGGTGGGGATTGGGACGGAGGAAAACGATATTGTTTGACTGTGAACGAAGTAACGGAAGGCTGCGTTACTTTTACCACGGACGATGATGTTACTAAGGTGCAGGTAATAGGCACGGCTATAGTTAACGATGGCGATTGGCACCATATCGCCGCTACCAGGGAAGGAACTACACTTTCTTTATACATCGATGGTGTGCTGGATGGAGCTAATCCCGACGTACCGGTCGACTATGACCTTTCGGGTACATCTCAGCATAATGCATATATTGGTACGATTACGGATAACAGAGACGGCTTATTGCATAAGTTCTACAGGGATGGGCGAATCGACGACGTCCGGATTTTCAATATAGCAAAGAAGGAAAATGAGATACCTTATGTGATGAGGGATGATCCCTTAATTGCCTGGCAGCCGAATCCGAAAAACGGCCAAACAAGTATGCCGTATGATACAGTTCTTAGCTGGAAAGCCGGGCTCTATGCCCGGACGCATGATGTGTACTTCGGAACTGTTTTCGACGATGTCAACGAGGCAAGCACAACCAATCCGCTGGATGTCTTAGTCGCCCCGAATCTTGAGGAGCTCACTTATACACCTGCCGAGATTCTCGAATTCGGTCAGACCTATTATTTGCGGATCGATGAAGTTAACGATGTCGAGCCGAATAGTCCATGGAAAGGTGACGTCTGGAGCTTTACAACAATCAACTATCATGTCGTGGACGATTTTGAAGACTACAACGATTATGCACCCCATGATATTTTTACTGCCTGGAAAGACGGATATGACATCGAGACAAACGGTGCTCTGGTTGGTTATGACGATCCGGATATTAATGCCGGAGAGCATTATGTTGAGACTACAATCGTCCATGGCGGCAAACAGTCAATGCCATATTTTTATGACAATGACATGAAATATTCAGAAGCAGTAAGGACGCTGGATGCGATGCGTGACTGGACATCGGACGACATCCAGGAATTGTCGCTGTGGTTTAGAGGTTATTTCGGTTTTGTCGGCAGCTTTACAGAAGAACCTGCAGGTACTTATACGATGACAGCTTCCGGCACAGATATCTGGGACACATCCGACGAGTTCCACTTTGCTTTTAAAGAACTTGCGGGTCCCGGTTCAATTATAGCAAAAGTCGAAAGTGTGGAGAAAACAAACGTATGGGCCAAGGCCGGTGTTATGATTCGTAATACGCTGGAACCGGATTCGAAACATGCTATGATGGTTGTTACACCTTCACAGGGTGTTTCCTTCCAGCGTCGCATATCAACAGCTTCAAGCAGCGATGAAAATACAGAGGCCGATATCACAGCACCGCTGTGGGTGAAAATAGAGCGTGATTTTTCCGGCAACTTTACAGGCTTTTATTCGTCCGATGGTATCTCGTGGACACGGATTGGCACCGAATTGATTAACATGAATTTAACTACGTATGTAGGCCTGGTAGTAACGGCACATAATCCCAATGAGGTGTGTGAGGCCGTATTTTCTAATGTTAAATTTACCGGGACTGTTACTCAGGAGTGGCAAAATCAGGATATCGGGATATCCAGCAATACCCCTCAGCCTATATATGTGGCTGTCGGCAATAGCACCGGGGAACCTGCTGTGGTCTATCACGATGACCCCAACGCAACAGTAATACCTGTCTGGACCGAGTGGACTATCCCGCTGCAGGCTTTCGCCGATCAGGGTATAGACCTGAGAGATGTTGATAATATCGCTATTGGCATCGGCACTAAAGGCGATATGACGAGTCTTGGTGGCTCAGGCAAGATGTTCTTTGACGACATCCGGCTGTATCACTTGATAGAGACTACTGAATAGCTAATACCGCTCTTTTGCTTTCATGATAACATATTTACACTCACGAAAGCAAGTGCGGAAATGACAGAAGGACTCAGATAATTTCGGGGCCTATGGCTATAAATTCGGCGTAGGCCCCTTTTTTGAATTGGCTTCTTGACGTATGTTCTGTCCTCATAGGTAATAGTTGAAAATCTTCTGAACACCTATCCGGATTGGCATTTTATCGAGATCATACTGTACTTCACAGAAACGTCAATTGCAATGCCGTTTCTCAAAATTGAAAAGTCCAGTGTTTCCACAGAACCTATCATGAAAACAATAAATATGTGAATCCGGCGATTTTACTTGACGCAAAGGCAGCTAATCTGGTATAAATAGGCTTATAAGCACCTGTGGTTTTTCCAATCTGCAGATGAATTTCTATAATCCATTGCAGATTTTAACTTTCCAATGAGCAATCTGTACTTTGCATTGGAAGAAAGGAGGTGGCTCAGGTCCAGAAAACTTCAAGATGAATATTGAAACAATATTGTAGAAGTGACAATCACTGTAAATCGCTTAGGTATGTAGCCAAAGTATAGATACCCATGTTTTTATAAGGAGGATTATTATGTATAAAAGACAAATCTTTTTAACTTGCTTTGTTTTGATGCTGGTTGCAGTCCCACTTGTAACTCATGCACAAGTCGAGAACTTGGCGCTCAATCCAAGTTTTGAAGAAGATGAGGTCATCTTAGACGACCCGGAATGGCTACAATGGGCCACCTGGGGTTATGAAAGTGGCTTAGACAGCACGGTCGAAATCGATGAAACCGAGTTCATTGACGGCAAAAGAAGCCTTCGGATCATCCCAACAGGAGATACCAACTGGTATTTCATTGTGCTGAGCCTACCAATATACGTCGATATTGACAAAGACTACACTATCAGCTTCTGGGCTAAAGCGGAAGAACCACGTCCCCTGACTTTACAGTTGAAAGCAACTGATAACTCTATTGCTGCCTGGGGAGCAACAGACTTCGATCTGACAACCGAGTGGGCCGAGTATCACTATGGCTCAGAAGTTCTGATCGATGATGTAAAGCTTGAGATATTGTGTTCCGGCTCTGAAGCTCCCTTCTGGTTGGATTTTTTTTATGTCTATGAAGGAGACTATGTCGCAGGAATTGGTCCCACACCGCCATTGAAGGCTTCTGAACCGGACCCGGCCGATGGCTCATTCCTCGATCAAACATGGGCGACTCTTGGCTGGACAGCGGGAAATTTAGCAGTCTCACATGATGTTTACATGGGCGATAATTTCGATGACGTGAACGATGGCGCCGGTGATACGTTCCGAGGCAACCAGGCTGATGACTTTTACGTCGCCGGTTTTCCCGGATATGCTTTTCCGGACGGTCTCGTGAACGGCACGACTTACTATTGGCGAATCGATGAGGTTAATGATGCGGATCCGAACAGTCCCTGGAAGGGCGACGTCTGGAGCTTCACTGTCACACCCAAGACTGCTTACATACCCAATCCGGTTGACGGAGCCGAATTTATTGATCTTAATGTAACGCTTAGCTGGACGGCAGGTTTCGGTGCAAAATTACACTATATAGTTTTCGGCGAAGATTTTGACGAAGTGAACAACGTTGTTGCGGGTGTTCCTAACGGCTTAGCGAATTACAATCCCGGACTTCTTAAACTGGCTAAGACCTACTACTGGCGTGTCGATGAGTTCGATGGCGCAGAAACGTATAAAGGCGAGATATGGAGCTTCACTACTGAAGGTGCCGTCAGCGGCCCGAATCCCACCAATGGTGCAGTAGGCGTAAAACCGTCAGTGACTCTGCGATGGGATGCGGGTGCCGTCGCCGCTTCGCACGAGGTGTACTTCGGCTCGGATGCGGATACGGTTAAGAACGCCACAACAACCTCGCCCGAGTATAAAGGGCCAAAGGCCCTCGGTGAGGAGAGTTATGATCCCGGTGGACTTTCACTTAGTACGGCGTACTATTGGCGAATCGATGAGGTCAACGGCGTGAATCCCGATAGTCCCTGGGCAGGCAACGTTTGGAGCTTTACAACAAGTGACTTCTTTGTCATAGACGATTTCGAGGACTACGATGCGGGCGAGAATCAGATATGGTTTGCATGGCATGATGGGCTTGGTTATGGTACACCTGGGTCGGCGGATTACTTTGCCGGCAATGGAACAGGTGCTGCGGTTGGTGATGAAAACACCCTTTCTTATACCGAGGAGACTATCGTCCACGGAGGCAGCCAGTCAATGCCGATTGCATACGACAACAACAAGCAGGGCTACGCTTACTATTCGGAAGTGGAGTATACGTTGATAGACCAGCGAGACTGGACAGATGAAGGTGTTGCGAATTTGTCGGTGTGGTTCAGAGGCAACCCGGCATCCGTCGGCAGCTTCGTCGAAGGGCCGGTCGGTACCTACACGATAACCGGCTCCGGCACAGATATCTGGTATCAGTCCGATGAGTTCCACTTCGCTTACAAAACTCTTGCAGGAGCCGGCTCGATTGTAGCAAAAGTCGAGAGCGTTGGTGATACGGACGACTGGGCCAAGGCCGGTGTGATGATTCGTGAGACTCTGGATGCAGACTCGAGACATGCGATGATGATTGTAAGCTATGCTTCAGGTGTGTCCTTCCAGCGACGCATCGAGACGGGTGGTGTTAGTACCGACGATACGACTGCCGATATCACCGCACCGTACTGGGTGAAGATAGAGCGTGGATTGGCCGGCAATTTCTCGGCGTACAGTTCAGTCAACGGTTCTTCATGGCAGAAGGTGGGTGTGTCGGAGTCCATTCAGATGGGTACAAACGTCTACATAGGCTTGGCAGTGACCGCTCACAATGCAGGAGCCACATGCGAAGGAGTATTCACAAACGTCACGACTACCGGCACGGTAGGTCAGCAGTGGGCAAATCAGGATATCGGCATCGTAAGCAATGATACTGAGCCGCTGTATGTGGCGTTGTCCAACAGTACCGGCACACCAGCGGTCGTGGTTCACGATAATCCGGCCGCAGCGAATATCGACACCTGGACCGAGTGGATTATCCCGCTCCAGGCCTTTGCCGATCAGGGCATCAATCTGACCAACGTCGACAGTATTGCGATCGGTCTTGGAAACCAGGGCAACATGGCAACGCCCGGCGGTTCGGGCAAGATGTATATTGACGATATCTGTCTGTATCGGCCGAGCGAAGCTGCTGAAGAGTAAAATTCGCTTTAGCGGAAATAACAGCACCAATTGAATGATTTCGGGGTCTATGCCAATCAGTTTGGTATAGGCCCCTTTTTTAATGGGTTGATAATTCGACGACTGTATACAGGAATATTCTTGCTGAGTATGGCCGGTTTGAATTAAGCTTGGGAAACGATTATTAACATTCGGCCGAACTTTTCAATAGGAGCTTTCGATTATGTCGAATAACGCAATTTCTCGTCGAAGATTTGTCAAAGATTTAGCTCTCGCAGGCGGAGCGCTTGCGATGGGCGCCAGTTCAGCCGGTATTGCCGGTCAAAACCGTAGCGGTAAGCTGCACTTAGCCTGCAATCAATATCCGTGGACCGTGTTTTACGCACGGGATAACCGCGATTTCAACCAGGAGCTGGATAAGGGACTAAGCGAGGTAGCCGCCAGCCGGTTCGATGGCTACGAGCCTCTGGCTAATAATCCGCAGGAGCTTGACCGGCTCGGGCCGCTGCTGAATAAGCACGGCCTCGAAATGAGGTCCTTATATGTCAACAGCATCCTTCACGAACGAGACAAGGCCCAGGCAAGTATCGAATCCGTGCTTGCGATTGCACACAAGGCCAAAGAACTCGGCACAAAAATCATCGTGACGAATCCCAGCCCGATACGCTGGGGCGGCCCGGAAAATAAGGACGATGCCCAGCTCAGAGTACAGGCAGCAGCGATTGAAAAATTAGGACGAGAGTTAAAAGAAATGGGACTGACTCTGGCATATCACAACCATGACATCGAACTGCGAAACGCTGCGCGCGAATTTCACCACATGATGGCCGGAACCGACCCGGCGTACGTTACGCTGTGCCTCGACGCCCACTGGATTTATCGAGGGGCCGGCAATTCCTCGGTAGCGCTGTTTGACGTACTGAAACTTTACGGATCGAGAATCGCCGAACTGCATCTTCGCCAGTCGAAGAACAACATCTGGACCGAAGCAATGTGCGACGGCGACATCGACTACGAAGCGGTGGCAAAGCATCTGCTGCAAATCAACGTCCGCCCGCACCTGGTGATGGAACAGGCCGTAGAGGCCGGCTCGCCCAAAACAATGTCCACAATCGAAGCCTCCCGAAAAAGCTCTCAGTACGCCAGGCGTGTCTTTGCCGCGTTTGCATAAGATCGGGCTTCATTGGGCCTTGATTTCACTAAGCATGGGCATTAGTTTTTGCTTTTTTGTGTTCTCGGTTATGCAGGCTCACGTCGAGGATGGTTTTTAGAACGACCAGTACAACGAGCAGGGGGGCGGGAGAACCGATAGCCATCGTCAAAAAGCCGCCGGCCAGAATGGCAATGTGCATGACGACGACGCGGCCGTAGGGGCTGCCCATTAGCTTTTCGGGCCTGGCGGTGGCGTACTCACCTTTGAGCAGATAATTCTGAACGAAGGAGACGCCGTGACTTATAAACAGCGCCAGAACGGCAAATCTTACCTGCGGAGGTACCACCGAATACATATACTTGACGACATTGAACAGCATCTGGACGAAGACCAGAAAGCAGGGCCAATTCATTCTTCCCATGGGCGGACCTTGCCCTCCGTCGTGGAACAGTGCCAGCACGAAAAATCCGTGGACAGCTGTGAAACCGCCGTAGTGAACGATAAAGAATGGAATTAGAAAGAGCTTGCCCAGATGCGCGGCAGGGTGACCCACCCCGGCGAATACCATCTTCAGGATATTGTAGAACCCGACGACCAGGTTCTCCGTCCAGTACAGCAGAACAATATAAAATGCATCCCAGCCGAGGAACAAAACGCCCCATACCGGTATCACGTTCGCCGCTATGAGCGAGACGACCGGTATGTCGAGTAAGTCTTTTTTCGAGAGCTTCATGTGCCGGGCGTCCTTATTTTATGACGGTGGGATTCGGCCGCCGTTGGCATTTTAGCGTATTATTCGATTACGTGGATATTCCTGGCTTTGCAAATATCCTTCAGCTTTTTTGGCCAGATGGTTGCGCTGACTTCGCCGATATGAGCCTTCTTCAGGATTAGCATAAAGGTTCGGGACTGGCCGATACCGCCGCCGATGCTCAGCGGAATCTCGTTGTTAACAATAGCCTGATGGTACGGATATTCGAGCATATTGATCTGATCCGAAAGCTTCAATTGTTCCACGAGTGTCTCCGCGTTTATACGGATACCCATCGAGGTGAGTTCATGCCGGCGTTTCGTAACAGGATTCCAGACGAGAATGTCGCCGTTCAGGCCGTGCATGGGCTGGCCGGCCTCGCTCGTAGTCTCGGTCACCCAGTCGTCGTAGTCGGCGGCACGCATTTCATGCGGATAGCCGTCTTCGAGAACCCAGCCGATGCCGATAATGAAGACAGCGGGGTATTCCTGCAGGATTGCCGTCTCTCGCTGTTTACGCGGCAGATCGGGAAATCGCTCCAGTATCTCTTCGGCATGAAGGAAGGTCAGCTCGTCGGGCATGTCGGGATATTTGTCGGTCTTCAATTGCGGGAAGATTTCCTGGGCG
Organism: uncultured Pirellulales bacterium; assembly: GCA_964439135.1. Classification (GTDB taxonomy): domain Bacteria; phylum Planctomycetota; class Phycisphaerae; order Sedimentisphaerales; family Anaerobacaceae; genus JAFGPJ01. The sequence continues at coordinate 8,987 of CAYTNN010000026.1, read as the reverse complement.
TGTGTTTCGGCGCCTTTGAGGACCTTCCAGATTTTCCGTACTACCTCACGCAGCAGGTTCAGGTTGCGCTGCTCGGCACTGATAGCCAGCTCCCAGTCCCACTGGTCGACATACGCACTGTGGTCGTGATCGAGAAAGTAGTCCTTCCGTATGGCACGCATATCGGTTAGCAGCCCCTCGCCAATCTCCATATCGAATTGCTTCAGTGCCATGCGTTTCCACTTGGTGGCGGCCTGGACGACCTGAGCGTCAACCGGGTTCTTGTCGCGATCGTTCGAGACGTGGAACTGAATCGGTGTTCGGGAGCCATCGCGGTCGAGCATGTCGTTGACGCCGCTCTCGACGTCCACAATCAGCGGGACGGTCACACGAATAAGGTTAAGTTCTTTGCAGAGGTTTTCTTCAATGTAGTCTTTGACGGCATAGGTGGCAAGCTGGGTTTCCTTTGGATTCAATAGAGAGCTGTAATCCTGAGGCAGGATTTTCTCCAATTCGTCGTAGTCCCCAATCCCCGGCCCGGCCAAATCCGCTTTCTTTTCGTCTGTCACTGTATTTCTCCTAAATATTTTTTAATAGATAAATTTCAAAACCCTAACGTTTCATCACTTCGGTGCTGCAAATAATAGTTAAGACTACGATGGTTTTCAAGGTTCTTTCGCCAAATTTATGGAAGTAATGTTCAATCAGGTGGTTTTTCTCAACCATGCGGCGAATTGTTTCAGGCCGGCCTGGATGGAAGTTGACGGATTGTAGCCGATGTCTCTGGCGGCTTTGGTAACGTCGGCATAAGTGCGCTTGACGTCCCCCGGCTGAAGGGGCTGGTACTGCCTGACGGCTTTTTTGTCCAGGGCTTTTTCTATTTCGGCGATTAAATCGTTGACCGTAATCGGCTGTGATTCGCCGAGATTGTAGATATTGAAACCATCGCACCGGCCCATAGCAGCGGTGATGCCGTTGACGATATCATCGATGTATGTAAAATCGCGCATCATCGAGCCGTCGCCGTAGACGGGGATGGGCTTGTCCTGCTCGATAAGTTTAGCGAACTTGTGGATGGCCAGGTCCGGCCTTTGGCGGGGACCGTAAACAGTGAAAAAACGCAGGCATGTTATGGACATGCCGCAAAGGTGATGGTATGTGTGACAGATCAGTTCGCCGGCTTTCTTTGTCGCGGCATAAGGCGAGATGGGAAAATCGACATTGTCGTCCTCGGAGAAGGGCACTTTTTCATTATTACCGTAGACGCTGGAGCTTGAGCCGAAAATGAACTTGTCTATCCCATGCTTTTTCGCCAACTCAAGCAAAACTATTGTTCCGTTCACATTGACATCGCCGTAGAGCAACGGCTGAGCGATTGACGGGCGAACACCAGCCATAGCCGCTAAGTGCACGATTATTTGAACATCTTCGCCGGCCGCCTTACCCATTGCGTCGCCATCACGGATGTCGGCTTCGATAAGACGGAAATTTTTGTTTTTCAGGCAGTCACTGATATTCCGTCGTTTGATTTGCGGGTCGTAAAAGTCGTCGAAATTATCAACGCCGACCACGTTCCAGCCATCGGCAAGAAGCCGCTGGCATAAATGCGAACCGATGAATCCGGCAGCTCCCGTAATTAGTGCTTTCATGCAGTCTGTGTCCTCTATTTAATGTGGTTAGTGCCTGTCATTACTGCGCGATTATGCTGAAAAAATAATGATTGCTCCGAAAGCCAAAACGATCAGGGCGATAATCCGAAAAAAAAGAGTCGTCTGGTATTGATACCAATCGAGAATGCGCCTGATCTTTTCAGGCCCGAGCATGAATATCAATAAACCGCTTATCAGGAAAATAATCCCGGAGGCAAATATTATCCACGGGTATCTGCATTCACGAGCGGCGACGAAAAAGACAACTGCCAGGGCAAATCTTATCAGTCCGGCAAAGTATATCCGTTTGCCCTTTTTAAAAAATCCCATCAAGCGTTTAATAATATCAGGCCTGAGAAGGTACGTAATTCCCATAAGAGCGAAGAGCATACCCAAACTCTTAATAACTATAACAATACGCACCGGTTTATCCTTTCCTCAGGCCCGCGATGGAATAGATTTTCAAACGGACGCTCTTCCTATACTGTGATACTCAATTCCTGCTTTTTTGGCTATATCGGGATTGTAAAGGTTTCTGCCGTCAAAAATGACAGGCTTGTTAAGTTTCTTTGCGATGACTTCGAAGTCGGGATTGCGGAACTCCTGCCAGTCGGTGAATATAATAAGGGCGTCGGCGCCCTCAAGCGCATCGTATCCATTTTGTGAAATTTCGATTTGACCGTCCAGAGCCGCCATCGCCGAGGAGGCCGCCTCGGGATCATAAGCCTTTATTTTCATCCGGCGATCGAGAAACTGCCTGATGCAGAAAATTGCCGGCGATTCTCTGACATCATCGGTCCTCGCCTTAAACGCCAGGCCCCAAACTGCCAACGTCGTCCGGTCTTCGGAGCCGTCGAAATAATTCAGAATCCGTTCTGCAAATCGCTCCTGCTGGTTTATATTCACCTGCTGGACGGCCCTGGCTATCGTCATTTCAACGCCGTGCTCGGAGCCGGTATGAACCAGCGCCCGGATATCTTTCGGGAAACAGGCGCCGCCGTAACCGACACCCGGAAACAGAAACGCCGAGCCGATCCGTGAGTCACTACCGAGGCCATGCCGGACAAGCTCGATATCCGCGCCGAGCTTCTCGCAAAGTGCCGAGAGCTCGTTCATAAACGAAATTCTCGTCGCCAGCATTGTGTTAGCCGCATATTTTGTCATTTCTGCCGATACCGGGTCCATGAACAGTATTCGGCTGCTCTTTCGCATAAACGGGTTGTATAATTGCTGCATTATCGTCCGTACCGGGGGATTGGTTGTGCCAATGACTATCCTGTCCGGGCTCATAAAATCTTCGACGGCCGCACCTTCCTTCAAAAATTCGGGATTGCTGACATAATCGAACGGGACTTCGGTTTTCGATTTTATAACATCGGTCACCTTTTGAGAAGTACCGACCGGCACTGTACTTTTCGTCGCTATGATTCGATAGTCACTGATATATTCGGCGATGCCGTCGGCAACCGAAAGGACTGCAGATATATCGGACGAGCCATCCGGTGCCGATGGTGTCCCGACCGCAATAAAAACAATAAGCGAATTGTCCACGCCGTATTTCAAATCGGTGGTAAATTCCAGCCGACCGAGCTTTTCATTGCGCTTGACCATTTCGGCTAAGCCCGGTTCGTAAATCGGGATTGTTCCATTTTTCAAATCGGCAATTTTTCCGCTGTCATTATCCACGCATACGACTTTGCTGCCCGCTTCGGCAAGACACGCGGAAGTTACCAGTCCTACATAACCAATGCCAACCACACAAATCTGCATTCTATCAGCTCCTTTATTTCCGTATCGCGTTCAGATTGACAAGCTCGTTCAATCGACGACCTCTATCATATCGATATCTATTTCCACACTTGCCGCCTGGCCGAGCATATCTACCTGCAGGACCAGGCGCATTGTGCCTCTGGTTTTGACTACAACGCCCTGCAGGCCAAGTAGGGGGCCGGCCATAACCCTGCACTTCTGGCCTGTTTTGATGTATTTATCAGGTATCAGCGGAGCACCGGCTCGAAGTGCCTGCTCAATTTGCAGCAGCTCTTTGAGCAACTTCTCCTGGTCCTTGACTTCTATCAGGTTCGCCACACGATCGGTTCGCCACAGTTCACTTCGCTCGTCCTCGTTACCGCAAAAAAACAGGTACCCGCCAAACAGAGGCAGCAGAGATTTTATTTTCCGCCGGCTCTTGCGCCGAACCTTCCAGCTCATCGGGAGAAAGTAGCACATATTTTTGCGGATCAGATCATGAGCAAGGGCCTTTTCGTTCCTGCTCTTGGTATGAGCTACCCACCATTCACCCTGGAAACCACTAATCGATTCGGATTCCGGCCAGATTATCGGAGGATTTTCACTTACTTTCAGCAATTTTATTAGTCCTAATTTATTCCGTAAAACTTTAATACCGTCCCGGCAACATATTCGATATCCTCCGGCGACAGCTCCGGGTAAACCGGCAGCGACAAGACTTTGTTGCAAAGCTTTTCGGCAACCGGCATGTCACCTTGTTTGCAGCCAAGCTCCTTAAAGCAATCCTGTAAATGTAACGGCTTCGGATAAAACACCGCCGAGCCTATATCATTTTCCGCCAGGTATTTCTGCAGCCTGTCCCTTTCCGGCACGGTTATAGTGTACTGGTGATAAATGCTCACGTTGCCTGAATCAATCGCAGGCGTCCTGACCGGCGAACCGGCAAATAGGCGGTCATAGATGGCGGCGTTTTGCCTTCGTTTCTCGTTCCAGTCATCGAGGTATTTGAGCTTGACGTTCAGGACCGCACCCTGGATGCCGTCCAGGCGGAAATTGCCGCCGATCACTTTGTAGAAGTACCGCGGTTTCTGCCCGTGGTCGCGAAGCGTCCTGATGTCATCCGCCAGCGAGTCGGAGTTTGTCGTTACCAACCCTCCGTCGCCGAAGCCGCCGAGATTTTTGGTCGGGTAGAACGAAAAGCATCCGCAGTCGCCGAAATTTCCAGCCTGCGTGCCGTCCCGGCTTGCACCGATCGCCTGGGCGGCGTCTTCTATCACGGCAAGATTGTGCCGTTGCGCAATTTCCGTAATGGCCTTCATCCCGGCCAATTGTCCGAATAAATGCACCGGGATAACGGCACGCGTCTTTTCGGTTATTTTCTCTTCGATGCCGGCCGGATCAATATTGTAGAAGTCAGGATCGACATCGACAAAAACCGGCCTGGCACCAACCCTGACGACACAGCCGGCCGTCGAGAAAAAGGAAAACGGCGTCGTAATGACTTGGTCACCGGGTTTCACATCCAGAGCCATCAGGCTGACCAGCAGGGCATCGGTTCCGCTCGAAACGCCGATTGCATGTTTGCTGTTGCAGTATGCAGCGATGTTTTTTTCAAACTCCGCCACGGCCGGGCCGAGAGCAAAAGCCTGATTCTCGCAGACCTCGCTGATCGCGCGGGTAACTTCATCCTTGATGGCCGCATACTGAGCTTTTAAATCCAGAATTGGAATCCGCATTCACACTCCATTTACATCTTATGCTTTAACAACTTTTTTCCCTGCACCGCGAACCGCTGCCACAGCGTTTCGTGTATCGACGACGAGCTTTGCGTTCTTGACAATCCATTCGTAATCGTAATCACTGTGGTCGGTCGAGATCAAAACAACGTCATAGCCGGCCAGCATTTTCGCCGACAATTTTTTACTGGCCATCTTCAAATCGTGCTGGCGCTGCTTATGGGTTTTGGGAATGTAAGGATCATTGTAGTCGACCTTCGCACCCTTTTCCCGAAGCAGCTCAATCAGCTCGATCGAAGGCGATTCCCGCAAATCGTCTATGTCCTTCTTGTATGCCAGACCCAGCACAAGCACCCTGGAGCCTTTGAGGCTCTTGCGATGCTCGTTCAACGCTTCGATGGTTTTCGTAATGACATAGTGCGGCATGCTCGTATTGATTTCGCCGGCCAGCTCGATAAACCGCGTCGGCATGCCGTACTGCCGGGCCTTCCACGTCAGATAAAACGGATCGATCGGGATGCAGTGGCCACCGAGTCCCGGGCCCGGGTAAAAGGCCTTAAAGCCGAACGGCTTGGTACTCGCGGCGTCGATTACCTCCCAGACATCGATTCCCATCCTGTCAAAGACGACTTTCAACTCGTTGACCATCGCAATGTTGACACAGCGATAGATATTTTCGAGGATTTTCGCCGCTTCGGCCGCTTCGAGACTCGATACGGGAATGGTTCGGACGATGGCGGCACCGTAAAGCTCGCAGGCCATCCGGCAGCATTTCTTTGTCAGACCGCCAACGACCTTCGGTATAGTCTTGGTCGTAAAATCCTTATTACCCGGATCCTCTCGCTCAGGCGAATACGCCAGATAGAAATCTTTGCCGGCTTTCAGCCCGCTGCTCTCCAGTATCGGCGCCACAAGCTCTTTTGTCGTACCGGGATACGTCGTGCTTTCGAGAACGACCAACTGGCCGGGACTCAGGTATTTTGCAATCGTCTCGGTGCTGCCGACAATAAACTGCATATCCGGCTCACGGTTCTCCGTCAGCGGCGTCGGAACGCAGACTAAGATGGCATCGACCTTTTTGAGACGGGCCATATCGGTCGTGGCGTTGAAGCGGCCGGTTTCGACCATCTGTTTGACCTGTGAATGAGGTACGTGCTTGATGATGCTGCGCCCGGAATTGAGAATCCGGACTTTCTTCTCATCAATGTCGAAGCCGACGACCTTCAGGCCCGCCGAGGCGAACTCCCTGGCCAAAGGCAAACCCACGTAGCCAAGCCCTAATACGCCAACGACGGCTTTCTTATTCTCTACTTTGTCTTTCCATTGACTCATAAACCATACCTGTCATTTAATCAAAACCGTTAGTTTAGAGCTATATGAGCAAAATGTCAAAAGAATTTGAAATTCGAAATTAAAGATTGACTATTACCCGTTTTCAATCAAAAATCTGGACATTCGTATTTAAGGTCTGGGAATCGTACATTGAAGAATCGAAAATCGAAGACCGAAAATCATTTGAACGTGTTGTTTACGTGCATCGGCAGGCGCGTTTCTTTGCTCGAAAGCTTCCGCCGGGCGGCGAAACATCTGAAGATAAATGCATCGCTGCTCGGCACAGATACCACCGAGCTAAGCCCCGCTCTGCAACTGTGCGATCAACGCTTCAGCGTAAAACCCACCACGCACGCAGGCTATATCAAACAAATCCTGTCGATCGTCAAAGCCAACAAAGTTAAACTGCTCGTTCCGACGGTTGACCTGGACCTCAAACGTCTGGCACAGAACAAGTCGAAATTCGCTGCGATGGGCTGCCGTGTCCTTGTCTCGGATCCGGAAGTGATTGATATCTGCCAAGACAAGAGGAACACGTATCGGTTCTTAGTCAAAAACGGCTTTGACACGGCCCTGACGATGAGCGTTCGCTCGGCACTATCGAAAAAGAATATCGAATGGCCATGTTTTCTGAAGCCCTGGGACGGCTATGCCGGCATAGGAAATGCCGTCGTCAAAAATCGTAATGAGCTGCTGTTCTACGCTAAAAGTATCCCGAACGCCATCTGCCAGGAACTGGTCGAAGGCACCGAATACACATGTGATGTATATGTCGATTTCGGCATGAAAGTCCGCTGTGTCGTTCCGAGAAAACGCATCGAGGTGCGAGCGGGCGAGGTAAGCAAGGGACAGGTAGCAAAAAACGTCCGCATCATGAGTGAGGCGGTCACGCTGGTCGAGAAACTCGGAGCCGGTCCCGGCGTCATAACGCTCCAATTGTTCCTGACCAGCGACGGCAAAATCAAATACATCGAGATAAATCCCCGCTTCGGGGGCGGCGCGCCGCTGTCGATCAAGGCCGGCGCCGACTTCCCGAAATGGATATTGCAGGAACTAACCGGCAGAAAACCGAACATCCGCCCGGATGGCTTCAAGGACGGCCTGATTATGCTCCGCTACGACAGCGAAGTCTGGCTGAACGCATAATCAATAGTCAATAGTAAGTTGTCAATTACAGGGTTACCGTCAGGTATTCAGTGTCTGCGGCAAATCGCATTGCCCCTTTGTAAGCGGCCGGGATAAGTAAACAATCACCGGCGATGAATTCGACGATGACTCCTTCGGTTCCGAGAATCGTCCCGCATCCGGACAACATAATCAGCGTTTTCATTTTACCGGGCGCCAGCAGCAGCTCGCAGTTTTTGCCCTGATGCCCCTTATTGATAGTAAAGTACTCACTATCGGCCAGCAGGCCAATCGTCGTTACGAAAAGCTCATCGCTGGATTGACCGAAATGGATGCTCTCCAATGCCTGCTCGACGTGCAGCTCCCGAGCCTTGCCGGCATCGTCTACACGGTTCCAGTCGAACACCCGGTACGTCGTATCCGACGGCGTCTGAATCTCGGCAATTAACAGGCCCGGCCCGACCGCGTGGGCGGTACCCGCCGGCAGAAAGTGACACTCACCGGCCTCCACCGGAACCTTGACCAGCGTCTCGGCAACGGTCCCTTTTTCAATCGCCTCGGCAAACTGTTCCTTCGTAACGCCTTTTTTGAGCCCTTTATAAATCACCGCCCCCGGCTCGGCTGCGATAATATACCAGCACTCGGTTTTCGGATCGCCCTTACCCATTCGCCGGCAAGTTTCCGGGTCGGGATGAACCTGCACGCTCAGAACATCCTCGGCATCCAATATTTTTATCAGCAACGGAAACGGCAGCGGAAAATTCACATCTGCGGTTATTTCCTTCGGATATTGCTCAATAGCCGAGCGAAGCGTCTGCCCGGCTAATTCGCCGTTGGCAATAACGGATTTATCCTCAGGCAGATCGGCCAATTCCCAGCTCTCACCAATCTTCTGGTCGGCCGGCAATTCCTTGCCAAAGACTTCCCGCAGCTTCTGCCCGCCCCAGATTCGCTGCTTATAAATCGGCTCAAATTTTAATGGATAAGCTTTCATATTGATTATTCTAACCTCAAACCTATCGTCCAGTCCAATCCAATCATAAAATTGGGTTTGTTTGGGTTTGTTTGGCTTTGTTTTTTCGCCACATCCATCTGTTAAAATTTCCATAAACCATTATCATTACTTAATTAACATCATTTCACCAATTCGAAAATTGAGTTTGTTTTTTCAACTTCGTTTTCTCATTTTACCTTTTACCTTTTTACTTTTACCTTTCTTATGATTGGCTTTGTTTGGGTTTGAATTGGGTTTGTTTTTTCGCCGCCCCGGCCCATCAAAATCTCCGTAAATCATTGTCTTTATTGACTTAACGTCATTTTACCCTTCGGGCAAATTGGGTTTGTTTTTTCAACTTAAGCTCCATTTTTCGTCGTTTTCTACTCTTTTTCACCTGTTTTTTTCATTATTTTGGATTGT
>CAYTNN010000025.1:24959-30598 GCA_964439135.1 uncultured Pirellulales bacterium | reverse complement strand
CTAATGAAATGCCTCTTCTCCTGGGCGAGAATCCGGAAGCAACCGGTCGTTTATTCGACGGCATGCTTGACGAGGTCATGATTTACAACAGGGCTTTGTCTGAAGGTGAGATTCATTATCTTGCCGGTTTTGGAAGTAACTTAGTACTAAATCCAAGTTTTGAAGAGGATGAGGTTATCTTAGACGATCCGGACTGGTATTCATGGGGTACTTGGAATCCGGAAGAGGGTGCCGGCAGTAACGCCACCATCGTCGATACTGATTCCGTTGATGGCGCAAGAAGCCTTTTGATTGAACCGGTAGGAGTTGAGAACTGGCATTTCATTGTGTTGAGTCTGCCCATTGCGGTCGATATGGACAAAATCTACACTACCAGCTTCTGGGCCAAGGCAGTAGAACCACGTCCCCTGACAGTACAGATGAAAGCAGCGGATAACTCTGTTTCTGAATGGAGTTCAACAACCTTTGAGTTGACGACCGAGTGGGCTGAGTATAGCTTTACTTCGGAAGTCTTGATCGACAGTATAAAACTTGAGTTATTGTGTGCCGGCTCTGAAGTTCCATTCTTGTTGGATTCTGTTTCTGTCGAAAGGACAGGTAATGTTCCACCTGCTCCACCTGCCCCGCCGCTGGTCCCAGGCGAAAATATACTGGTTAACGGCGGCTTTGAGGACGGTGTTATGGATCCGTGGAGCACATATGGTAATGTTACCACGGAAGTGGTTACCGAGCTGACGGATGCAACTGTTCCCGAAGCTCCGATTGAAGGAGCCTATTGTTTGCATGTTGTGGTTCCGGAAGCAGGCGCGAATTCCTGGGATGCTGGTCTCCAGCATGCACCACATGTTTTTGAAGCGGGCAAGCAATATACTATGTCTGCCTTTGTCAAGAGCAAGGCTGGTACACTGGATATCCATTTCAAGCCGGAACGTGCAGCAGATCCGTGGGAAGGATATAATGACACGACCTTCACCATGACCGAAAAATGGACGGAATTCAGCGTAGAAACTGGTGTTATTCCTGCAGACGTGGATCCAGCGAGTATAACGTTCCACATAGCTTTTGCAGCAGGTGATTTCTGGGTAGATGACGTAAAATTCTCCGAACTCGTCGAAGAATAGTACCGCCTGAGAAATTGATGCAAGGCTGATTATATTCTCACTTAAGTGGGAATTGAGTTAAGTGTTGTGTTAGTTCGGGGCCTATGCCGGATGATTAAGCATAGGCCCCTTTTAATTGATTACGAAGGAAAATACAGGATTTATCCGCAGGCTAATTGGGGGAAATAAGGATTTCTCTCAGTTCTTTTCCGCTTTTGTGTGGACCGCATACATAATCTCCCGGATTTTCTTCTTGACATGAATCCGACTAATCTGGTATAAGGGAACCGTAAGCATTTGTTGATTTCCAGCCTCCCGGCAGGTGGAATTTCTACAACTTATTTCAGATTTTGATTTTTTCAATCAGCAGCACAAATTTGGCTTTTTGAAGAAAGGAGGTGCCAGGCAAATCGTTAAGAGTCATTCTCGGCAGATAAAGGCTAAATATTTCAAACGTCAAAATAGTATCCACCGTGTTTATCCTGGCTTTTATGAAGGAGGATTATTATGTGTAAAAAAATAGTTTATCTGCTCTCTTTTATTCTGATGCTGAGTTCCGTCGGCTATGCCGCGGATGTCCACTGGACCAATGCCGGCGGTGACAAGCTCTGGAGCAATCGGGCCAACTGGGAATCCAATAAAGTCCCTGCCACCTCCGACAATGTCTTTGTCGATGTGCCGCCGGCAAAAGCGCCAAATGGTCCGATTATTCAGGATGGGATCGATGCGAAGATTAACGGCCTGTCCTGTGAAGTGGCAGGCGAGCCCACGATGACTATGACGGGTGGGACCCTCGAAATATCAGATTACATCTGGTGGGGTGACGGGCAAGATTGCCACGGCACGTTTAATATGAGCGGCGGGGCAATTACAGTCGGCAATGAATTCGAGCTTGGATGGGGTGGCGGTACAGGTACCTGGATTATGACGGGCGGTACGATTAGTGCCGGAGAATTAATAATACCTACAGGCAGCGGGGCCGCGGGAGAACTTTTCCTCCACGGTGGTACTATTACCATCGGCAGCGACGGCCTCGAAATGCAGCCTGTTGGCATGATAGACGTCGGCGATGGCACATTGATTCTGGAAGGTGACCTGACCGAACAAATCAATGGCTTAATCGACGCCGGCCAGATTACTTTCTATGGCGGCAGCGGCCTGTTCGCACTGGATTATGATGACAGAAATCCCGACAAGACTACGCTCTCGGCGAGATGGACCGGAAGAGCTTATAATCCTTCTCCGGCTGATGGTGCTTATCATGAGGATACATGGGTGAGCCTTGGCTGGTTGCCGGATGATGCTGCGGCTTCGCATGATGTTTACCTCGGCGAAGATTTTGACAGCGTAAACGACGGCACGGGCGAAACTTTCCGAGTCAACCAGGCGGATTTGTTTTTTATCGCCGGCTTTCCGGGATACCCTTATCCGGACGGCCTTGTCCCCGGCACGACTTACTACTGGCGGATCGACGAAGTCGAGGCCGACGGCGTAACAAAACACAAGGGCGATATCTGGAGCTTTACTGTCCCGCCCAGGACCGCCTATAATCCCGACCCGCCCGACGGCGCGGAATTTGTTGACCCGAATGCGATCCTTGGCTGGACGGCAGGATTCGGCGGAAAATTGCACACGGTATATATCGGCGACGATTTTGACGATGTGAACAATGCCGAAGGAGGGGTCGGGCAGGGGCCTGCGACCTATAGCCCCGGCCCGCTCGAATCAGGAAAGGTTTATTACTGGCGGGTTGATGAGTTCGATGGCACTGATACTTATAAAGGCGATGTCTGGAGCTTTACGACTCCCGGCGCCGTGGGCAATCCGGTGCCGGCTAACGGTACAAAGGATGTGCAGATGACGGCAACTCTAAGCTGGACTCCGGCAGAAAGTGCCGCTTCGCACGAGGTGTACTTCGGCAAAGATAAAGATGCCGTACGCAATGCCGATAAGGATTCGCCGGATTACAAAGGCTCCGGGGCACTGGGTGCTGAGAGCTATGATCCCGGGAAACTTGCCTGGTATGCCACGTATTACTGGCGTGTGGATGAAGTCGACAGTCTTGATAATTCGTCGAAAGGTCCGCTCTGGAGTTTTACGACGGCAGATTTCATTTCAGTTGATGATTTTGAGGATTATGATGCCGGCGAGAACCAGATCTGGTACGCATGGCGTGATGGGCTGGGCTTCGGTACGCTGGAGACACCGCCTTACTCTGCCGGCAACGGTTCAGGTTCGGCCGTGGGCAACGAGACAACCCCTTCTTATTGCGAAGAAAGCATTGTCCATGGCGGCGGAAAGTCGATGCCGGTGCAATATGATAACAATAAGCAGGGCTACGCGTTCTATTCAGAAGTCGAGAAGACGTTGAGCTATCCGCGCGACTGGACCGAGGAAGGCGTCGGCACATTGACGATTTGGTTCAGGGGCAAGTCGAATAACGGTGCCGAGCTGCTGTATGTTGCTATGGCCAATAGCGGCGGCTCGCCAGCGATAGTTACCCACGAAGATCCGGCTGCGGCACAGGTTGACGTCTGGACGAAGTGGGAAATCCCGCTTCAGGCTTTTGCCGATCAGGGCATCGTTTTGACCGACGTCGACAGAATCGCGGTCGGCCTGGGAACCCGGGGCAATCTAACGACGCTTGGCGGAGCGGGAAAGATGTACTTCGATGACATTCGGCTTGATCGGCCGGTAGAGGCTGCTCAGGAATAGGTTCATATTTTCCTTAAAACGTCATCAGGATTAACATGAATTCGGGGCTTATACCATTATTTGGTATAGGCTCCTTTTCTGTGCGCCGAGCATATTTGGTAACTTGGAGGTGAAGGTTCTCTACACAACCTGATGGAGGTGAAGTGTTACAGCCACCCACCACCCGGTAACGTTCACCTATGAAGAGCTCAAAGTCAAATACTAAAATCCCTGTTGCCATTAAAAAAATTCTCTTTGAGGCATCCACGTTACGATTTGTAAGCCAAATATCGTAGTTTAACAGTACATACTAATGCCAGACAGCAACAGGAATGGTACTTAAGCGAACGATTACTTCCAGGACACCTTGCGATCCGGCTTTGTGAATGGCAATTCGATTATGTTCCTGTCCTTCTGCTAATGGTAATCGGTCAATACGAACCGTACAATCAGATGGGACCTCTAAAGTGGCCCGGCCCTGCTGTCCCTGAATGATAACTGTTCTTTCATGCTGCCGTACAGGCAGTCTTGTCTGCCAATAGAATTCTACTGCATTTCCCCGGGTTAGGATATATTCGTCTCGGATGACCAGCTTATCAGGGGTGGGTGAATCCCAGGATCGGATCCATTTCCGGTAGTATCGTTCCCAGCCGGGCGTAGCGTCAATGCGAGCGTTAAAAGCTTTATCGTCTCCATAACCTGTGGGCTTTACATCTACCGATAGCGGACGCTGAGGATGCGCCCGGTCTGGCATACCTACCGGCACGAGCATGTTGTGACGCTGACAGTGTTTGTAAACCGCGTGAATAGGATCATCGTATTCACATATCCCCAGATCCAGAGCAAAGGTCTGATTTGCAAATTCGAGTACAAAGCTGCCTTTGTCTTCATGTGTATGGTCTGCTCCGGCTTTATGTCCCATGATCAGGAGCTTCACACGGTGACTGCCCAATGATCGGGTTGAAGCAATATATCCTGTATCCGCCAGGGAGATATAAACCGGTAAAACCGGGCCTTTCTGTGCAAGCGGGGGCTTACCATTGCGTAATAACAGTTTGTTATACATCGTGGTCCAATAGCTTTCGGGCATGAGTTCGGCCAAAATCTCTAAGGTGTCACTACGAAACGAAGGCCCGGAGTCACAGACCGGGATCACATCATTTGCCGTAATTGAGGCGACCGCCGCAGCATAATTAGCGGTGGATTTCAACACATCAGGAACTAACTCAGATACGTTTCGACCTCGGGACCGTGCGTAATACTTGATGGCCTTGTAGTTCTCTCGAGCTATGGGATTGAAATAGCCCGGCCCTTCCAGGGTGCCGCCATCCGGCTGTATCACATTCTCCAGATTGTTCGTGGCATCCTGATAAGCCAGGTCGGTATAGGGCTTAACGCGGGGCCATTCGCGTTCAAGCACCAAATAGGCATACATGCGTCCGGTATTGAAGTAGGCCAGTTGATTGCAGTGAAAAATGTATTCATGTCGCCATGCTACGTAGTTGATCGGACCGACACCTTCTTCCGCCAGACGGCGCATCAGATAATTGCGTCCCGTCTCTGTGAATGCCTCGCCGGCCAGATCCAGGATCATGGCGATGTCTTCAGCCGTATAGGAACGGCGAAAGGCACGGTCTTCCCAAGGGTTAGAAGGAAGATGAGACATAAAACCCGTGTCCCAGTGTTCACTCAGCGCCAGAGACAAAGCATATCGGGCTGCCATACGAAGCGCTTCGGCATCCCGTAATACAAGACCGGCAATAGCCAAATCCGGATTGCCGGACAAGCGTGCTTGCGATTGATCGCGAACGCGACCGTGGCTCCTGTTGTGCCCGCCACTGTTGA
>CAYTNN010000025.1:17147-24859 GCA_964439135.1 uncultured Pirellulales bacterium | reverse complement strand
GCTTGCGATTGATCGCGAACGCGACCGTGGCTCCTGTTGTGCCCGCCACTGTTGACAAATTCGTGAATCCCTTTCTCCGGATGGAAACTATTGGCGGCTATGGCCTGTTGAGCATAACGCGATTGTCTGTTCTCTTTGACAGCCTGCTGGTGTTCTGTTCGCAACTTTGCCAGTTCGTCGGCATTTAAAAAGATGCCGTACCGTGGTTTGAACAGGGAAATTTGATCAGCTTGTTTTATATGCTTATCCCACCTGGTTTGAGAGTAATCCCAAAGGTCCATGTAGCGATTCAATTGCTCCGTATTTTGCAGACCGATCCAGCGAAACCATCCGGCACCGGGCCCTTCTGAATTGGTTTCGATCTCCAGGGTAAGCCTTTTAATGAGTTTGGCCCCCCGCAAATCGAGGCTATGCTCTGTGACGTTTTGAGATTCCGGCTCTGATTTATACGCACGTTCTCCCAGATCGGTTACCGCAACGATTCTAAGCGTGGATTGTTTCGGCCCGGTCAGACGCACAAGCAGGTGATCATAGCCGGAGCAGTCTATGTTGAAGTCCCGGTACATTCGCAAGGCCGGACCTTTTGCAGGTTTAGAGGCCCATTCGAAATTAACGGCACTCCAGTCTTGCCTGATACTAAGTCCCCAGCTATGGCCCGGGCTGACGGTCCACTGGTTGAATCCACTGAGACCCGGTGACCAGAATGGCTCGATAATGGCTTCAGCGACGTTAATCGGAATCGGCTTGTATACAGGATTGTCCTCGCGGAGTTTTAGTGCTTGACCAGCAAGACCATCAACGCTCAATCCAATAAGTAGCATATAGAAAAAAGATCTTACTATACGCATTCTGATTTTCCTTCCATTGTTTTTATAAGCGGCAAGCTATCGCGGTTCAAGACCTGCTGGATACGGTCCACTATGAAGAACTCAAAGTCAAATACTAAAATCCCTGTTGCCACGAAAATTTTCTTTGAGGTATCCACGTTGCGACATTTCAGTCAACGTAACCTGCTCACTTCTATTCCAAAGTCATAGACTACCTCAAGGCTGACAAGATGCTTGACCAGTCAGTACGCAACGTGGCCCTGCAAATTGCCAACGCCCGGCTTTGGGAGGATGGAGAAAAGACGGAATAGGCCGGTAGGACGAGCCGTTTGATGAAGACCTGCGGGCGTCAGTCAAGAGTCTCCCGGTAAAATAGGTAGAATAGACGTGCAAATCAGTCTTGTGGGGGAAAATAGCCCCCAGGCATAGGCCTGGGGCTTGAGCGGGGGAAGAACTTTTCTGTGCTTGCATTTCTTACGATTGCCGCTATAATGTTTCGGGTAGGGTGGGCATTGCCCACCAACTTCGAAAATGGTGTGCTGTGCACACCCTACGAAGTCTACAATGACAAGGGATTTTCGATTTACGATTGCCGAACACCGGTTTTCAAATCGAAAATTGAAATTCAAAAATCGACAATCTGTTTTTTGGAGTTAAAAATGATTAAGGTTCTGATCACAGACAAACTTGCACAGGAAGGAATTGATTTGCTCAATTCCCAGGACGGCGTCGAAGCTGTCGTAAAGACCGGCATAAGTGAGGATGAGCTGGTTAATATTATCGGTGAATATGACGGCCTCATCATCCGAAGCGGCACAAAAGTGACCGCGAAGGTGCTGAGCAAACCCGGCAAACTCAAGGGAATCGCCCGGGCGGGTGTCGGCGTCGATAATATCGACATCCCGGAAGCTACGCGAAAGGGAATCCTTGTAATGAATACTCCCGGCGGAAATACGCTCAGCGCCGCCGAGCACACAATGGCGCTGATTCTTGCGATGAGCCGGAACGTCGTGCCCGCCTGCAGTAGTCTGAAGGGCGGCGCCTGGGATAGGAAAAAATACATGGGCAACCAGTTGAACAATAAGGTGCTCGGCTTAATCGGTCTGGGCAGAATCGGCATGGCCGTGGCCCGGATGGCCAATGGTTTCAATATGAAAATCTTAGGCTATGACCCGCTTGCTGCTCCGCCTGATGCGGAAAAGATGGGCGTCCAGATATGCAAAAATCTGGATGACATATTCAAACAGGCCGACTATATCAGCGTCCATGTCCCGAGAAACGAGCAGACGCTGAATATGATCGGTGCCGAGCAGATCGAAATGATGAAGCCTACCGTGCGGCTGGTCAACTGCGCCCGCGGCGGGATTATCAACGAAGATGCGCTCTACGATGCTCTTGCCGCTAATCGCATTGCCGGCGGCGCTCTGGATGTCTTTCCGAAAGAGCCGCCGGAGAATACGCGTTTCAGCGAGTCCGAGCACTGCATTGTCACGCCGCACCTTGGCGCAAGCACCGAGGAGGCCCAGATCGAAGTGGCTGTCGAAGCGGCTCAAATTCTTGTCGACGCGATCAAGGGCGGGCCGGTTCGCAACGCCCTGAACGCTCCGTCGACCGCGGGTGCCACCCCGGCGATTGTCAGTCAATATGCCAAGCTTGCAAGGCGAATCGGTGCCGTGCTCAGCACCATCGCGCCGGGTCAGATCGAAAAGGTTCAGGTCCGGTATCGCGGCTCGATTGCCGAGCAGGCCACCGAGCCAGTGACGCTCAGCTTTTCGATAGGGCTGCTCCAGAAGCATTTCGAGATGCCGCTGAATATGGTCAATACACCGGTTCTTGCAAAGGAACGCGGTATCAGTATCGACGAGACCAAAAACGTAGAGGTCAAGGACGTTGCTTCGAGTTTCAGCGCCAAGGTCGTGACGGACAAGGTGACGCGCACGGTGACAGGTTCGGTCTTTGGCGGGACCCTGCTGCGGATCATCGAAATCGACGGCTTCAATATCGAAGTGACGCCGCACGGCAGCGTCCTGGTGATTTTCAACGACGACAAGCCCGGAGTGATCGGATCGGTAGGCACCGTTTGCGGCAGGCACAAGATTAATATCTGCACAATGGGCGTCGGACAAAAACCGGACGAGCAGAAGGCGATGCTTGCTGTCAGTCTGGATAAGGAGCCCGACGAAAAAGCAGTTGAGGAACTCGGTAAACTCGATTTCGTAAACGAGATCTACGTTTGCAAGCTGGACTGATGCTCGATACTCGAATGGGGCTTTTGCTATGGCTGAGCAGCTAATCATAAGTGTCAGCGGGATGCGTGGTATCATCGGGGAGAACCTCACGGCTTCGATTGCCGTCGAGTACGGTTCCGCGTTCGGCACATATTTGAAAAACAGACTTCAACGCGATACGCAACATGCGGCACACGACGCGATGTCGGTTTGCATCGGCATGGACTCCCGGCCGAGCGGCGAAATGCTAAAATCGGCCGTGGCCGCGGGATTGTGCGCCGCTGGAATTGACGTTATCGATCTGGGCATTGTCACCACACCATGTGTCGGCGTGATGATCAGGGAGCTTGCCTGTGTGGGCGGCGTCGTTATTACCGCTTCGCATAATCCGATTGCGTATAACGGAATAAAACTATTGCTCGACAATGGCGTTGCTCCCCCGGCGCCGGAAGCGGAAAAAATAAAGCGATGTTTTCTCGAAAAGAATCTTACTCTTGAGGATTCGACGCATTGCGGCCGGGTGACGTCCAGCGATAAAACCGATGCTACGCACATCGACAAAGTTCTGGCGATTGTTGACAAAGAAGCGATTGCCGCAAAGGAATTCAAGGTCGTTCTGGATAGCGTAAACGGTGCCGGCGCGCGTGTCACGAAAAAGCTGCTGGCCGAGTTCGGCTGCCAAGTCACCGCCATCAACGCCGAGCCAACCGGGTTGTTCGCTCACGGTCCCGAGCCGACCGCTGCGAACCTGACGGGTCTTTGTGACGCGGTAAAAGCCCAAGTTGCCGACATCGGTTTCGCACAGGACCCCGACGCCGACAGATTGGCGATTGTCGACGAAAACGGCACCTACATCGGCGAGGAATACACCCTTGCTCTGGCAGCGAAGTATATCTTCAGCAAAGCAGCAGGCAACGCGGCGACAAATCTCTCGACTTCGCGAATGATCGACGACGTAGCCGGCAAGGCGGGCGGCAGAGTTATCCGCACGGCTGTCGGCGAGGCGAACGTCGCCGCGGCGATGTTCGAACATGACTGCATCATCGGCGGAGAAGGCAACGGCGGCGTGATTGATTTGCGCGTCGGGCCGGTCCGCGACAGCCTTGTCGGGATCGCTCTTGTCATGCAGCTTATGGCTGAAACGGGAAAAACGATTAGCCGGTTGGTCAGCGAAATCGGCGGCTATTATATGAGCAAGGATAAATTCCCCGCTGGGCAGGACCGGGCACGGCAAATCCTCGAATCGGCAAAAGAAACCTTCGTCCACGCAAAGCTGGAAACAACCGACGGCTGCCGATTCGATTTCGACGATGGCTGGCTGCACTTAAGAACCAGCAACACCGAACCTGTAATGCGAATTATTGTTGAGGCAAAAGACCGGCCGACCGCTCAAAAATATATCGATCAGGTGGCAAAAATTCGGGCTAAAATATTAGCGCACTGATGGACAGTAAAAAACAAGCAATAGTAGCCAGGCAAATAAAGTCTATCACATATCTTGGTATGGCGATGAATATTGTTCTGTCGGTTATTAAGGTCTCCATCGGTTTGTTGGCCGCTTCGCTGGCACTGGTAGCCGACGGGATCCATTCGCTTTCCGATGTCGCTACCGACGTGGCAGTGCTGCTGGGCCTGCGTCTTGGTTCGAAAGAGCCCGACCAGAGTCACCCCTACGGCCACGGGCGAGCGGAAACTTTCTCGGCCGGCCTGGTAGCACTGATCTTGATTGTTGTCGGCGGGGCAATGGTTTACTACGCCACATTGGCCATCGCCAGAGACGATATGACCGTCCCCAGGCTCGGAGTTCTCATCGCCGCGGTTATTTCAATTGCGGCTAAGGAGTGGCTCTATAAAGCGACACAAAAAGTTGCGATTCAAACCCACAGCCCCGCACTTTACGCCAACGCCTGGCATCACCGAAGTGACGCTCTCAGTTCGGTCGCGGTTGTAATGGGATTTATATCGCTGAAATTCGGTTTTGGCCATGGCGACCAGGTCGCTGCGATTGCCGTTGGGCTGATGATTGTATGGGTGGGAGTCATGGTCATCGGCGATGCGCTGCGCGAGCTGGCCGAAGCCGCCGTCGATCCGGACACGATTGAGCACATAAAGGAAGTCATCAACTCCGATTCTTCTATCCGGCAGTGGCACAAGCTGCGGACCCGCACGGTCGGCAGGGAAGTCTTTCTCGATCTGCACATCCTCGTCGACCCGGATTTGAAAATCACCGACGCCCACGAGATATCTGAAAGGCTGGAAAGAACCCTTGATGAGCAGATAACACGCCCGATTAATATCACCGTTCACATCGAGCCTGACATGCCTGAACTGAGAAAATGACGCCCTGTTGATTAAGTAGTTGACAAGCAGAATTACGTGTGCCAAACTTAAATTCACAGATGCTGAAAAGGCCTGTTTTATATCTCGACTGTCATGATATTTGTGCGCAAGATATAGAAAGAGTACAATGAAAGGCGCAGTAAATTCGAAGGAAAGGAATTAACAATGAATTCACATCCGGATTTCCCAATCGCGCACTTCTCACGTCGCACGTTTCTTCAGGCGGCGGGTGGTACTGCCGCCGGCCTGTCACTCAACTCACGTCAGTGGCTTGGCTCTCTGGCTGCGGCTCAGCCGGGCCGCCTGCCTAAAAGCCCCGCCGTTGTCCGAGCCGCCTTCATCTATCCGCCAACGGCGTCCTTACGCAAAGTTGGCTATTATAGCTGGCCCGGCTCCACGTTTGACGCCGAAGGCCGCCAGAGGCAATATACTCTCGGTTTGCAGACCATTGAGCGGAAGCTGGGTATGCGCATCTCCGTTGAGCCGCAGGCGCTGGATGAGAACGAGAGCGTCACGCGTTTCATAAACGAGATCAAGGCCGATCCCCCCGATGGTCTCTTGCTGGTGCCCTTTAAGAAAGGACACTTCCCGCACGTCACGCGCATCGTCGAAGAGACTAAAGTCCCCACGGTTGTGCTCGCCACACTGGGTGTGCTTTTAGTCGGGCACGTCCGCGAGCTTCACCGAAAGCCGGGCGTTTATATGATCAACTCCCTGGACAACCTTGATGCTGTCGAGCAGGGCATGAACATGATACGAGCGGCATCCTGGATGAAACAAAGCTGCATCCTGAATATCGCCAAAGCGGCCGTCGCCGACCGAGTGGTTCCGCATCTGGGGACGAAGGTTCGTACTGTGGCAAACACGGGCTTCATCGAAGAATTCCAGCGGACACAGGCCACGGCTGAAGTCAAACGGCTTGCCGCCGCATACCGCGATAACGCCACCAAAGTGATCCAGCCCAACGAGGAGGACATCCTCGACGCGGCCCGAGCGTGCATTGCGTTGAAACGGGTTGTCAAGTCCGAGAAAGCCGACGCTGTAATGATGGATTGCCTTCCCGGGCTCAAACACCCGCATCAGCACGTTCCGCCCTGTATGGGTTTCATGAGTCTGCGCGACGAGGGCATCCCGGTCGGCTGCGAATCCGACCTTGACGCCACACTAACAATGATGCTCTATCAATACCTATTCGACAGGCCGGGCTTCCAGCACAATCCGACCGTCGAGACGGAGAAAAACCATTACTTTTGCGCGCATTGCACGAGCGCATCAAGAATGAACGGCCCGGGCAGCAAACCGGAGCCCTACGTGCTGATGAATCATGCCGAGGCCGGCTGGGGCTGTGTGCCCAGGGTACTGTTCACGCCCGGCCAGCAGGTGACCATCGCAAAATATCTTTCCGTGCGGTCGGATTCCGAAACGTCGCAGATGCTGGTATACTCGGGTGAGCTGGTGGGCTGTCCTGGTGTTCCGGCGGCGGGCGGCTGCCGCACGAACGCCGAGACAACGATCAACGAACTGGATGATGTTGCCGACCTCAAAGGACATCATCTTGTGATGGCGTACGGCGAGTACGCAAAATCGTTACACCGGTTTTGCCGGCTCTATGGCATCGAGCCGGTTGTCTAAGTTGTTATCAGAGATACTAAAGGGCTGAGGTACATTTTTTTATCCGTTCTTTGAAACGCCTTGCCATTCCGACCAAGGTGAAGCTGAGCCTGGCAGTGTGAGCAAAATTTATTTTGCACACATAGGGGCTTGTTGAGGCAAAAAAGAGCGGGAAAAAGGAAAAAATCGCCCGCAGCAGCTACCGGTTAGCCGGATGAAGCGTATTTTTCATGTATTTCATGGCTATACTTTTTGCTCCGATAACACAATTCTGCCGGAGATTCGCAAAACGTCTAAAACAGGGTGGTTTTCTGTCCGATATACTTATGATGATGCAGCCGCGAAACAAAATTTTGGCCGTCGATGACAATGTTGTCGATATCGCAACTATCGAGAAGCTGTTGGGCGAACGCTACGACCTCAAGACAGCGACAACCGGTGAGGATGCTCTGGACATGGCGGGGGATTTTCAGCCCGATATCATTTTGCTGGACAATATGATGCCGGGTCTCGATGGCGGGCAGGTGTGTCGCCAGATACGGGCGGATTCGGGGCTGCGGCATACGAAGATCATCATGTTGTCCGGCAAATCGAGGGTCTCGGAACGCATCGAAGCGTATCAGGCCGGCGCCGACGACTATATAGCCAAGCCCTTTAACGAAGATGAGCTGCTGGCAAAGATACGGGTTTATCTGCGTTTGAAGTC
>CAYTNN010000025.1:12206-17047 GCA_964439135.1 uncultured Pirellulales bacterium | reverse complement strand
ACCCGGAGCCGGCGGATCTGTGCGAAGTAGTTCATGAGGCTGTTTGTGAGGTGGCAACAAAGGCGGCTGAGCGCAAAGTAAAGATAGAGGAGAAATTCGATGCCGGCCCGATGGCTTGTCTCGACCGGCAGCAAATCAAAAGGGCGATAACATCGATACTGGATAATGCGATCCGTTTCAGCCCGGCGGGTTGGAGGGTTGATGTCTGTGTCTCCGGTGATGATGAGTATGTATGCGTGAGTGTGACCGACCGGGGCGAAGGTATCGAGCCCGATTATCTGCCTTATGTATTTGAGGAGCTTTCGGACCCCGATATTGACCATCACTCGCGGGGCCAGGGCCTGAGCCTGGCCATAGCCCGGCAAATCGTTCTACAGCATAACGGCAAGATCGACGCAGAAAGCACAGAAGGCTCCAGCACAACATTCACTGTCAGATTGCCCATAATGGTGCCCTCTGAATTGGCGCATTGTGAAATATGAGAAATCGGGATACATTTCCGGCCGGTTCGATTTTGAGCATGCCCCCACACAATTCTTAGTGCCGCCCAGCTTACTTTACGGACGGCGGTTGCAACTATCGAATAGTTCAATAAGAATGTTATAATTTGCCGATAAAATATTAGAGCGTTATAATATTCAGGCAGTCAGACATGAAAGGATTCTGAGATATGTCATTTACAGAGGACGTACTGAGCCGGAGCAGACCCGAGAGCGTTCACGACATTTCATGCCGGGCCGAACGCCAGAGCTATCATCCCTCGCCTGTGGACTGGAGAGACGAGGTGCTGTACTTTTTGCTGGTGGATCGATTCAGCGACGGGCGTGAGGATTCGCGTGAGCTGCTGAAGAAGGCGAATATCAAAGCAGCCCGCCCGGAATTGCCTGACGGCAAACCCTGGCGCTGGGATAACTGGTCAAAGTCGGGCCAGCAGCGATGGCAGGGGGGCACGATCAAGGGCGTGACATCTAAGCTCGGCTATTTAAAACAGCTTGGCGTCACGTCGATATGGCTCAGCCCCGTATTCAAGCAGCGTGGACATCTGGACACGTATCACGGTTACGGCATTCAGGATTTTCTTGAGGTGGATCCACGGCTTGGCAGCCGGCAGGATCTTGTCGATCTGGTAGCCGCGGCCCACGCGAAAGATCTGCGAATCATACTCGACGTTGTTTTCAATCACTCGGGCTCCAACTGGCTCTATCGTCCCGATACTCCCGGCGGGATTTATGAAGCCGTTTATAAACCCGACGGCAGCTATCCGTTCGGTTCGTGGCGCGACGGCCGGGGACAGCCCGTCCCCAACATAGCGACGGAAGAAGACGGCGTCTGGCCGACGGAACTGCAGCACAGGGACTGCTACACGCGGGCGGGAACGGGTGACATGAGCAAGGGCGGAATCGACGATCCGAACGCCGAGCACAAACGATCCGACTTCTGCGACCTGCGGGACTTCGATCTCGACCAGCCGTATGTATTAAGCGACTTATCGCGATGCTACAAATACTGGATGGCCCTGACGGACTGCGACGGATTCCGGATCGACACCCTCAAGCATGTGACTAAGGAACAGGCGCGGAATTTCTGCGGCGCCGTCAAGGAATTCGCAGAGAATCTCGGCAAGCAGAATTTCTTCCTCGTCGGCGAGATCTCCGGCGGAGATTATGCCCAGGACTACTATCTCGACGCTCTCAATCGCAATCTCACCGCAGCGCTGGATATCGGAGAGATGTGTCCCATCCTTAACGATGTTGCCAAAGGCCTCAGATCCGCCAAAGACTATTTCAGCGGATTCAACGCCGGCGGTTCAGGAATGGGCTCGCACCGAAACGTGGGGGGTCGGCACGTTTCCATCCTCAATGACCACGATCATATTTACGGCGACAAGATTCGATTTTCAAGCGAAGCATCCTGCGACCACCAGGTCTCGGCTGGTGTTGCCCTGCAGCTTTTCACCCTTGGTATTCCCTGCATTTATTACGGGACCGAGCAGGCCTTTGCCGGTCCTGAGCCATCCGAGAGGAAATGGCTGCCGGGATGGAAACGCTCGGACCAGTACCTGCGTGAGGCGATGTTCGGGCCGGAGCATCCAAGGGCGTCCGGGTCAGCCGGCCTTCACGAGCTGGATATGAATCTGCCCGGTTTCGGCCCTTTCGGGACGGCGGGCCGCCATTGTTTCGATGAGAATCATCCGGTGTACAAGCGGATTGCCGCGGCTGCTGCGCTTCGAAGCAAATATCCCGCCCTGCGCTGCGGCAGGCAGTATCTTCGCCGCATCTCCTTTTTGAACAAACCCTTCGATCTATACGGGCCGGGGGAAATTGTCGCCTGGTCGCGAATCCTGGACGATGAGGAGTTGCTATGTGTCCTGAATGCCAACGGTACCAAGTTGCGAGGCGCTGATGTAATCGTGGATGCGGCTCTCAATTCGGGCGGTTCCGGCACGATGACGGTTGTTCTCAATTCGACTGAAGTCGCGGAGGCGCAGAATTATTCAGGTACTCATCCGGAAGGCTCAGAGGTCAGCGTGAACAGGACAGCGGACGGCAGGGCGTTTGTCAGGATTCAGGATATTCGGCCCGCGGAGATGATTGTACTGGTAAATCATCCATAATTCGGTTCATCGGACCGGAAAAGACTTGCACGAGGGGGGCAAATCGCATATCATACTATGCTTATTTCGAAATTGGTTTTTGTTATAGAAAGGTTTGTCATTCGTTATGAGTCTTGAAAGTTTCTTCAATCCCAAATCGATTGCAATTGTTGGCGCCTCCCGCCAAAAGGGCAAAGTCGGTTACGAAATCTTAGTAAATATAATTGGAGCCGAATACGAGGGTGAAATATTTCCGGTCAATCCCAAAGCAGATACAATTGAGGGATTAAAGTGCTACCCCGACCTTAAGTCCATCGGCAAGACCCCCGATCTGGTGGTCATTATTATTCCGGCGAAGTTTGTCGCTGCAATGATGCAGCAGTGCGCGAAAGTCGGGGTAAAGTCGGTTATCATTATTACGGCCGGCTTCAAAGAAGTAGGTCAAGAGGGCCGGGAGCTTGAAAAACAGGTCGTTCACATCGCGAGACAGGCAGGCATCAAAATCATCGGACCCAACTGTCTGGGCGTAATCGCTCCGGCGAACAAGCTCAATGCCAGTTTCGGCGGAGACCTGCCGGCCGAAGGAGTTATCGGATATCTCTCGCAGTCTGGGGCGTTACTCGCTGCGATTCTTGATATGGCCAACGCTAACAGTATCGGATTCAGCAAGCTTGTCAGCATCGGCAATAAGGCGGACGTCGATGAGCTGGATTTGATAAAAGCTCTTGGAGAAGATAAGGATACGAAAGTGATTGCCGGCTATCTCGAAAGTATTACCGACGGCAATGCTTTCGTTAATCAGGCGGAGCGAATTTCTCATTATAAGCCTATCCTGCTGATGAAGTCGGGCGGTACACAAGCCGGTGCCCAGGCCGCTTCCTCTCATACCGGAAGCCTGGCCGGCAGTGAGACGGCGTACGAATGTGTCTTCGAACGCGCCGGGATTATCCGGTGCAATTCGATAAAGGAGCAGTTTGATTATGCCCAGGCATTTGCCGATCAGCCGCTGCCCGCGGGGCCGAGAGTCGCTGTAATTACAAACGCCGGCGGGCCGGGAATTATGGCTGCCGACGCCATCGAACGAGTGGGGCTTTCCTTTGCAAAACTCGACGATAAAACGATCGAGACGTTGGCCCCCAAGCTGCCGCCGGCGGCGAACTTGAATAATCCCGTTGACGTGCTGGGAGATGCGCTTGCCGACCGGTACGAGTTCGCGCTGGATGTGGTTCTCGGTGATGAAAATGTTGATATCGTCCTGGTGCTTCTGACGCCCCAGGCAATGACCGAACCAGTTGGTACCGCCGAGGCGATGGTCAAGCTCAGCGGCGGAAAACACAACAAACCGATTCTTGCCTGTTTCCTGGGTGCCGGAAAAGTCCGGGACGGAGTGAAGGTTTTGCGGCAAGGGAAGATCCCGCAGTATGATGCCCCTGAAAGTGCTGTTTCGACAATCAAGGCGATGGCGGACTATGTTAGATGGCGCACCAGGCCCAAGCGGGTCGTCAAACTCTTTCCTGTTAACCGTCGCAAAGTCGAAAACATAATCGAAAGACACCTGCGCCAAAATGTTCGAGAGATCGGCGAGACCGAATCCAAGGATATCCTCGAAGCCTATGGTTTCGTAACCCCGAAAGGTTCCGTTGCCACCACAGCCGAGCAGGCGGCCAATATTGCCCAACAGCTCGGATTCCCCGTCGTACTGAAAATCTGGTCGCCGGATATCGTGCACAAGTCCGACGTCGGTGGAGTCCAGGTTGGCCTGAAAAGTGAGAAGGAGGTAAAGGATGCCTTCGATCTGATGATGTATCGAATACCGAAGAAGCTGCCCGACGCCGACATTCTCGGCGTACTCGTGCAGGAAATGTGCGCCGGCGGAAAAGAGGTGATCCTCGGCATGAATCGCGATCCGCATTTTGGTCCGCTGATGATGTTCGGAATGGGAGGCATCATGGTGGAAGTCCTGAAGGACGTGTCGTTTTACCTGGCGCCGCTGACGGCCGAGGAAGCAAAGCAGATGCTTATTAACACAAGGACTTATCACATGCTGAAAGGAGTTCGCGGCCAGGAGGGTGTGGATATCGAGGCAATTGCCGAGGGTTTGCAGAGGCTTTCACAACTGGTGACGGAATTTCCGCAGATTAAAGAAATGGACATCAATCCGTATGTTGTTGGTCCAGCGGGCACTACGGCTATTGCTGTGGATGCCAGAATGAGTGTCGAACAGGTTTAGTGGGGCCTCATTTTGCAC
>CAYTNN010000025.1:5404-12106 GCA_964439135.1 uncultured Pirellulales bacterium | reverse complement strand
GAAGTATAAGGACAAAACAGGCACTGCGCCGGCTGCAATGAAGCTGATTAAGTCCGGCAACAGTATATTCATCGGGACCGGTTGCGGCCAGCCGCAGCATCTCGTGAACGCTTTGGTCGAGCATTCGAGCAAAATCTATGACGCTCACATTGTTCATCTTTTGACGATGGGGACGGCTCCCTATGCGGATGAGAGATTTCGCGAGAAATTCAAGATGAACAGCTTTTTTATCGCCGACAATGTCCGGCATGCTTTGGACAAAGGGATCGGAGATTATACCCCGATCTTCCTGTCGGAGATACCTCACGAGTTCGAGACCGGGCGGATTCCCGTCGATGTTGCACTGATCAGTGTTACACCGCCGGATGTAAACGGCCTGTGCAGCCTCGGTGTCTCGGTGGATATCGTCAAATCCGCCGCCTCCAACGCCAAGTACGTCATTGCGCAGGTCAACAGCAGGATGCCTCGAACGTTCGGTGACAGTTTCATTCACGTCAACGCGATCGAGATGCTGGTGCCGTGTGACGAAGACATCATCGAGGTTGCGGAACAAAATCCGACTGCAACGTTACGCCGTATCGGCCAGAACATCGCCAGGCTCGTGGAAGACGGCAGCACAATTGAGTGCGGGATCGGGCGGATCCCTCAGGCACTGGCAGAATTCCTGAAAGACAAAAAAGACCTCGGCATCCACACCGAAATGTTCAGCGACTGGATTATCGACCTGATCGAGTGCGGGGCGATAACCTGTGCCAAGAAGTCTCTAAACCGGGGCAAAATTGTCGCCAGTTTCTGTATGGGCTCGAAGCGGCTCTACGATTACATCAACAATAATCCCTTCTTCGAATTCTACCCTACCGAGTATGTTAACGACCCTTATATTATCAGCCAGCATGAGAAGATGGTGGGAATCAACGTCGGGCTCGAGATTGACTTGACAGGCCAGGTTTGCGCCGATTCGTTAGGCTATCAATTCTATAGCGGCATTGGCGGACAGGTCGATTTCATCCGCGGCTCGGCGCGCAGCAGGGGGGGCAAAGCGATAATTGCGATGCCGTCGACCGCGAAAAAGGA
Source organism: uncultured Pirellulales bacterium (assembly GCA_964439135.1). Classification (GTDB taxonomy): domain Bacteria; phylum Planctomycetota; class Phycisphaerae; order Sedimentisphaerales; family Anaerobacaceae; genus JAFGPJ01. The sequence continues at coordinate 11,032 of CAYTNN010000025.1, read as the reverse complement.
GGAGGTTTCCAGGATTGTGCCGCACCTAACCGAAGGTGCCGGGGTGGTCACGACGCGAGGGGATGTCCACTATGTCGTGACCGAATACGGGATCGCCTACCTGCACGGCAAGAGTATCAGAGAGAGGGTCATGGACCTTATCCATATAGCGCATCCGAAATTCAGACAAGGGCTCATCCAGGCGGCGAAGGCTCAAAACTATCTCTACGAAGACCAGATCGAATTATCCTGGGAGCAGGTTGCGTATCCGGAAGAGCTGGAAAAGTATGACACGTTACGTGATGGCACGCAGATATTCTTCAGGCCGATTAAGCCCACCGACGAGCCGTCCCTGTCCGAGATGATGTACTCATTGAGCGAAAAATCCGTCCAGACCCGCTATATGGCCCGTACGATGTCGTTCCCTCATCGGGACATGCAGCGGGTTACCAATATCGACTATCGGCAGGATATCGCCATCGTGGCTGTTGTACCCGGCGTTTCGGGCGAGGAAATCGTCGCCATCGCCCAGTATTTTCTCGATCCGAAAACCAATGCTGCCGAGGTGGCCTTTCTGGTGCAGGATGAATGGCAGCGAAAGGGTATAGGCACCTTATTGCTGGACTACATCGCCCAAATCGCAAAGCAGCGGGGCGTAAAGCGGTTTTGGGCAAAGGTATTGCCGTCGAACGAGGCGATGCTTTCCATTTTTCATAACTCCGGCTATAAAATCAACCAGAAATTCGACGGTTATGCTTACGACATCACTTACGATTTAAGAGAACAAAAATAATCAGGTGCGGCATTGACAACTAAGAACGCTGTTTTCATTTACTCATCTGAGTTTGAGAAATATAGTTATCCGCCGGAACATCCTTTCAACACTATCCGGGCCACAAAAGTTCGAGAGATCGTATCCTCGTTGGGGATGCTTTCCGGGAGCGGCAAAAGCGAGGTCGTGCCGAAGCCCGCTGAGAGAATCGTGCTAAAGAAGTTTCACACGGCACGCTATCTGCACGCCCTGAAGAACGCCGCCGCCGGGCATTTGGATGTTGAGGCACTTCAAATGGGTATCGGCACCCAGGATTGTCCGATCTTTAAGGGATTGTATGCGTATTCGGTTTTAGCTGCGGGAGGCACGCTGACTGCTGCGAAGATGATTTTGTCAGGCGAGGCTGATATAGCGTTTAATCCATCGGGAGGATATCATCACGCAGGGCCCGAACTTGCAGCCGGCTTTTGCTATATCAATGATGTGGCGCTGGCCTGTATCGTGCTGGCAGAGCAGAAAAAACGGGTTCTGTATCTCGATGTGGACGTTCATAACGGCGACGGCGTTGCTAACAAGTTCTATGACCGTTCGGACGTGCTGACTATATCGCTTCACCAGAACCCCAAAACGCTATTTCCCGGCACCGGATTCGAGAATGAAATCGGAACGGGCCAGGGAAAAGGCTACTGCGTGAACGTTCCTCTTCCCGTGGGAACTTACGACCGGGCGTATCTAAAGGCATTTGAAACTATCGTTCTGCCGTTGACGAGAGCTTATAATCCGGATGTAATTGTTTTCGAATTGGGTGCCGATGCCCTGGCGGGCGATCCGCTGGCGAATCTGTGCCTGACGAATAATGTTTACGCCGAGATCATCAATCACCTGATGAGCTTTAACAAGCCGATTGTCGCGACCGGCGGCGGGGGATACAACGTCGAAAACACCGTAAGGGCATGGGCTTTGGCCTGGAGCATCTTCTGCGGCGCCGATCAGAGCGAGGATATGAGTCACGCCATGGGCGGCGTTTTTCTCGAAAGCACCGAATGGCAGGCCGGGCTGCGAGACAGGGCACTGGCCGTAACCGAGCAGCAGAGAAATGCCGTCGAACCCGCGATCGAAACGGTCGTTCGGAAAATCAAAAAGAGCGTTTTCCCGATTCACGGGCTATAATGATGATATAGCCCCGTTTTGTAAAACCTGCGTCCCCATATCATTCCGTGATTTTGCCGCTTTTTTCTTGTTTCGCTTTGCAGATTGGCACTATTATGGTATCATATTTATATATTATTCTTTGGGAAGGAGCCTAAAGTGCCTGAAATATGCAGATTTTTCGGCATTATTATTCGGATGTTTTTTGATGATCATGAGCCTCCGCATATTCATGTCGAATACCAAGGGTACAAGACCGTTTTTGATCTTAAAGGAAACATCACAAGGGGTGATCTCCAGTCACGAACGGCTATTAAACTTGTACGCGAATGGATAGATCTAAGATCCAACGAACTTCAAGATGATTGGGAACGCGCACAGGCTGGAAAAGAACTCAAAAAAATATCACCACTGGATTGAGGTGTAACATGTGGAATCTTAACGAAGTAAAGAGCATTAAATACCAATCAAATTACTGCTTTATGATCGTTTTTGATGATGGCACTAACGGAGTGATTGATTTTGAGGAGTATTTGACAAAAGGACCTGTATTTGCTCCTTTGAAGGATTTGAACTTTTTCAAAAAGGCAAGGATTGAAGGCGGTACTATTGCCTGGCCAAATGGAGCCGATATTGCACCCGAGACTTTATACGAGAAATGCCAACAAGCGGCTCCAGCGAGACGGCGCTGACACGTTGCGATCCTGAGACACAACGTCCAACATTAACTATTGGGACGTTAATATTTTCCCCCTGCTTTTTTCTTGCTTTGCCTGACAGATTAGCTTAAAATCGGTCCCAGCGTTTGTTTGCGGGAAAAGTGTGACGTCGAGAAGTTGTTAGCGAGTTTTACTGTTAATATCAACTTTCGATTATTTTGAGACATAAATGACGCGTCAATGTTTGGATACATTTGTTAATGTGATATCTTGAGAAGTGTTGTCGATAAAACCATATAATATGATATTAGAGCTTAGCTATAGGAAGGTTACGTTTCATGAAACTTTGCTTATCCTGCGCATCAATAATTGACAATGGAAATTCATGTTCAGCCTGTGGCTCCCCAATTTCACGTGATTACGACATCATTGTTTCTGCAGCAAAGTCTTCTGTCGAATTTGGCATCCTCTACCGAAACTACTATGAAAGCCAATTAACAAGAAACGGTGAAATCAGCTCAAAAGCGTCCATAGTGCCACCAGACCAATGGCTTGTATTCATAGGCATCGCTGCTTTAAGCGGGATTGTTGGCAACGCATCGTACGATCTTATTAAATCAGTTATCCGTAAGATTATATCAAAGGCCAAAAGAGAAGGCGGCGAATCGTGCTTCACAGAGTTTCAACTAGAGTCATCTCATGGTATTGAAATTTTTATCGAATACATTCGCGAATACAATGAAGGTATGCCAAACGTTTCTCCTGAAGTAAGGAGTGCTATCGTTGAAGAGATATTGATTCATGGAATCACAAAAGGTAACTCAGAAGACTTTACTGCATTACTCAAAAGAAGTAGATGTAATCTAAGTGAAATTGCTAACATTCTACGGGAAGCTCAGCACAAAGAACTCTCCTCAGGGAGTTTACATGATCTATGGGACAAAATGATTGATGAGGAGAGCCACTAACCAATCGGGCCACCTGAGAAAAAGAAGGGTCAGGCTTTTCTTTTTGCGTTTAAAAGTTTACGCCACAACTTCCTGCGTTCTTTAGGCTTCCTATTTTTTTCTGGGTTTGGCAGGCGGCAGGGAAAAAAAGAATGGCCCAAACCGGAAGGTTCGGGCCATTATAGTCATGTAATCAATAGCAGGTGTTAGGCGTCTGCCGCTTCTGTTTTAATGGGCTTTAAGGTCATCGCCAAACCGGCGGCGACCAGGCATGCGATTCCGGCCGGGATAAAAGCGAAGGCCCATGTCTTTGCGTCTCCCATCGCGCCGCCGAGGAACGGCCCGACGATACCGCCTACGCCATAAGCCATAAAGACCCATGGATAGTTGACGCCGACGTTTTTATTGCCGAAGAAATCGGCCGTCGCAGTGGGAAACAGGGCGAAGTTGCCGCCGAAGTTGAAACCAATTACCGCCGCCCCGATATAGAGGCCAATTTCCTTGCCCCCGATGAAATAGAACACAATCATCATGACGCCCTGGATCGCGCTCATGAGAACGATGGCATTTTTTCGTCCGGTTTTTTCCGATACGGTGCCCCAGATGATTCGTCCAAGCCCGTTGAACAGGGCGTAGAACAATCCCATCGCCGTTCCAGTCATGACGTTGGCTTTGGTCAGTTCGATTCCGTTGGCGGTCAGTGCATCGATTCCGAAGAGCTTTATGATCCCGATGACCATCAGCCCCGCCAATGCTCCGACCGTAAACGTCAGGAAAAGCACCCAGTATTGGTATGTCCGGACCATTTTTCCTACGGTGAAATTTGTGCCGCCCGCGCTTGCGGCACCGGTTGTCGGCGGCGTCCAGCCTGCCGGCAGCCAGCCCTCGGGCGGATTGATGGTTACAAGTGAACCAATGCCCACGAGCACGGCAAAAAGCACCCCGTATAGTTTGAAGACGGCACTGACGCTCCAACCGGCGCCGTATAGACCGGTCCAGCCGGGGGTCAGGTCGACAGGGCCGAACTGAAAGCCGCTCGTCAGCTTAATCCATATCAGCGCGCCAAAGCCAAAACCGGCAACGGCGAGCCCTGTAATCATACCTTTCTTGTCGGGGAACCATTTTACGAGTGCCGCGATGGGGCATACATAAGCCAGCCCGATTCCGGCGCCGCCCAGGATTCCGACGCCGATGAGAATGCCGGCGAAACTGCTGCCGGAAAAGCCTGCGATCAGATAACCGATACCAAGCACGATTCCGCCTGTCATCGCGACGATTCGAGGCCCGGCCTTTTTCTGCCATTTGCCTGCTATCAGGGCCATAACGACCGCAAAGGTCGCCAGGCCCACGCAGAAGACGAGCTGAGTTTGCAGTTTCGTGAAACTGAACGGTGCTTCCGTCAGTTTTTTCGTGAATGCCGACCATGCATAAATCGCTCCAAGGCACAATTGGATCAGGATTCCGCCAATCACCACCAGCCACCGATTCATTACCTTTTGCCCGGCCATAATCTTCCTTTCAATAAAATAGGCCGGATGCACACGATTGTATGCACCCGGCTCTGAGTCTTTTTCAAGAAAACATTTTACTTGCCCCGGCCTTTAATCAGGTCCTCGACCACGTGCGGGTCAGCAAGCGTAGTGATATCACCAAGGTTGCTCGTATCTTTCTCGGCAATCTTACGCAGGATACGCCGCATAATCTTGCCGGAACGCGTCTTAGGAAGAGCCGGTGCAAACTGAATCGCTTCAGGTGCTGCGATAGCACCAATCTCCTTTCGCACGTGCATTATAAGCTCCTTCTTCAGCTCTTCAGTTTCCTCGACGCCGCCGATAAGCGTTACGAAGGCATATAAACCCTGCCCCTTGATTTCGTGGGGGATGGGTGTAACCGCCGCTTCGGCGACTTTGTCGTGGCTGACAAGGGCGCTTTCGACCTCGGCAGTGCCGATACGGTGGCCGGATACGTTAACGACATCGTCGATTCTGCCCATGAGCCAGTAATCGCCGTCCGGGTCAACTCGGCAGCCGTCGCCGGCAAAGTAGATGTTGTCATACATAGTGAAATATGTATCCACAAATCTGTCGTGGTCGCCCCACATTGTTCTCATCATTCCGGGCCA
>CAYTNN010000025.1:0-5304 GCA_964439135.1 uncultured Pirellulales bacterium | reverse complement strand
TTTCCGGCACGCAGCGAAACATTGGATGTAATCAGCATTTTGCAGTCGGAGTCGTTGACGCGACCCTCGATCGCATCTGCGCTGAATCCGCCGAAGATGATCGAATGAATCGCGCCGATGCGGGCACATGCCAGCATAACAATCGGGAGTTCCGGGACCATTGGCATATAAATCGCTACACGGTCTCCTTTTGTTATACCCTTTGACTTCAGGACATTGGCGAACTTACAAACTTCCTTATGAAGCTGTTCGTAGGTATATTTCTTAACAGCGTCTTCCGCCTCACCCTGCCACAACAGTGCGATTTTCTTTGCGGTCGGGGTTCCGAGATGGCGATCCAGGCAGTTGTATGAGACGTTCAGTTGGCCGTCTTCAAACCATGTATGCTCAATCTTACGGCCCTTCGTATCCCACGTGTAATCCAGAGCTTTTGTTGGTTCCTTGAACCAGTGGAGGCTCTTTGCCTGCTCAAGCCAAAAGTTGTCGGGGTCGTTGATCGAACTTTCCCACATCTGTTGGAACTGCTCCATGCTGTTGACATAAGCATTGGCTTTAATTTGCTCTGGCGGCGGAAATGTCCGTCCCTCGCTCATTAGAGAGTCAATTGCTTTTTTTTGTCCCATGGATTCTCCTTTACGTAATTTAATGTTAATTATTGTGCTCTAATTGCCTTTTTTTATGCTTTTTAGCAAATTGTTTATACAGTAATCTCTATGTTAAATGCTTGATTTTAGTAGATATCCTCACTACTCTCTTGATTATAGATAGGATAAAATAAGAATCTACCTGAATTTCCTTAACATGTCAACCTTAAAAAAAATTACCTTTCAGAATTTGTAAATAAGGGCTGTTTGTAATCGCAGGCTATCGGCGTCGCCGGGTCCACGATATTCAGTCCGCCAGTGTGAGATCTCGAAGGCAACATCAGTTTGCTTGTTAAGGGAACAATATACGTTCCCGAACACAGAACGGTTTAAAGTCCGATCGCCATCGTTGACATTACTGCGGTCCACATCGTCCATGGCAAAACCTACATTGAACCGCTTATTATCCCACGGCCCCAGACCTGCAGCAATCCAGCCGCCTTTGCTGCCGATCTCTTCGTAATGGTTCGGCTTGGTCGTATCGGTAATTACGCCCTGACCTATCCCGCCCAGGTAGGCATTCAAATTTTCGCCCGTGAACAATTCGGCATTGATTTGTACCTTACTGCAGATTGGTTGAGTGTAATCCAGGTTCAAGGACCATGTCATGAATTCTTTCTCCCGACCGCTGACTGCAATATCATACTCTTCCTCGCCCCAGTGCCCGGACAGACCTATTGTAGCTTCTTGTGCTCCTAACATGGGAAGCGTCATGCTGGCCCTGCCCTGAAAAGTGGGAAAACCGGCATCTTCACCTGAATCGGTCGTTCCTTCCATATAGATATTATCCCTGCCGATTGTCCTGGTCAAAGCGCCTTCCAGCTTTAAAAAACCGCCCGTCACAAAGCCTAATTCTTTGGTCAGCCTAATTTGTGGACGGCGGTAGCCAATATTACCAGTCCACCAGCCGACGCTGTAGTTTAATGTAGAGGGGAATAATGGGCTTATTACGTCCGATGTCTGGCCGGCGATAATATTGAACCGAGACTCAGGCCAGTCCAGCTTCATATAAGCATGGCGCATCATTAGTTGTGCTTTATTTTCAGCCGCGTCGCTACCATAAAAGTCCACCTCGACTAATCCGCTGGTATTCATGGCTTCTCCGTCAGGCCCGTTGATTTTCACCCCGAAACGGCTCTGGTTGGCTGTCATATTGAACTGGTCGTCGTCTTTATTGTTGTTCTCCTGTTCGACCCACTGGGCATAATTACCGTTGTTAATCCGAGAAGAGTCGTAAGCGGCGTCAAGTTTCAGATACCCGTAGAGTTGGATATCCAGGTCCGACCAGACTATCTTCGGGCTCTGCGATCCGGTCGTCTCGGCTTGCGGAATGACGATTTTCCTGAGCTCTTCCATATCCTTGTCAAGTTTCTCGACTTTCCGCTTTAGTTCGGCATTTTCCCTGGCCAAATCCTCGCTATCGGCCGCCAGGCAGATTGTCCCGACGCTTGTCAACAGGACAAGACTCAACAAAACTTGCAGATTCCTCATTGTAAATCCCTTTCTTTCCTGATTTCCCTTCGTGTTGTTTCGCCAATGCTGTAAATAAATGCGATATTCAGCAGACCGGCAACAATAAGTGGCACGTCTTTCTTCGTGGTCTTTTTTCCGAATTCTATATTCTTTTTCTAAGCATCCTTTGTACAAAGGTCGGTATTATACGAATATGCCAGGTGAGGTCAACAATATTCCTGCAGAATTCCAGCGAACGGTTCCGAGACTACTCCGCGGCGGCATTTTTTCGCTTCGGATGTTCTTTTCTATTCTACGCAATGCTACCGGTTGGTATCGATTGCCGCGGCCCGCCTGGCGGATTCAACGGTGTTGTAGAGCAGCATCGTTATTGTCATGGGGCCTACACCGCCGGGAACCGGGGTGATCAGCGAGGCTTTTTCCTTGACCGCTTCGAAATCCACGTCGCCGATAAGGCGGTAGCCTCTTTTTTTGGTCGAATCTTCGACGCGGTTGACGCCGACATCAATAACCACCGCTCCTTCTTTGACCATATCTGCGGTAACGGTATTGGGCCGGCCGGCGGCGGCGATGAGAATATCCGCTCGTTTTGTATGAGAGCTGAGGTCTTTCGTCCGGGTGTGGCAAACGGTCACAGTGGCGTTTGCGTTGGTTTTTTTCTGGATCAGCATGTTTGCCAGGGGCTTGCCGACCAGGTTGCTTCTTCCGACGATTACGACGTCGGCGCCCTCGATTTTTACGCCGTTGCGAATCAATAGTTGAATAATTCCGTGCGGCGTGCAAGGTAGAAACGCCTTTTCGCCCACAACCATCTTGCCGACGTTCACCGGATGGAATCCATCGACATCTTTGGCGGGATCGATCACGAGCAGAACTTCCGATTCATCAAGACCTTCCGGCAGAGGCAGTTGGACCAGTATCCCGTTGATTTTCGGGTCATTATTCATCTTCTCGACCAGAGCAATTAACTTGGCCTGCGGAGTGTCGGCGGCCAGGCGTTTGTTGTCGGAGTATATCCCCATATCGATGCAGGCTCGTTCTTTGGCTGTGACGTAGGATAGTGAAGCGGGGTCTTCGCCGACCAGGATAACGCCGAGGCCGGGAATGATATTCTGTGCTTTTAATTTGGCGACTTCAGCTTTGAGTTCCGCCCGCATATCCGCGGCGATTTGTTTGCCGTCTATGATTTTTGCTGTCATCGAGTACTCCCTGAACATCTAAGCGACTTATGATTTCAACGCGGCCGAAAAATGAGAAGTTTATTAAAACAGGCCTTGCACTTTTCCCGTATCGACGTCGACATCGATACGGCGGAAAGCCGGGTTGGACGCTGTGCCCGGCATAAGCTTAATATCTCCTGCGACCGGCACGATAAAACCGGCGCCTTTATAAACCAGAACATCGCTAATAGGAAGCTCCCAGCCGGTCGGCCTGCCCTTGAGGTTCGGGTCATGCGACAAGCTCAGATGTGTCTTGACCATGCAGGTCCCCAGTTCTTTGGCCGCCGGGTCGGCCTCCAGGGCCTTAACTTTCGCACGGGCCTGGTCCGTGTATGTAACGCCGCTCGCACCGTATACTTCCTTGGCGATTCGTTCAATGCGTTTTCCGAGCGGCGTATCCGAATCGTAAAGAAATTCGAAATTATTTTCCTGCTCACAGGCCGCAATCACCATCTCAGCCAGCTCGATGGCTCCTTCGCCGCCCTTGAGCCAATGCTTCGAGACCGCGGCTAAAGCACCGTTTTGTTCGGCTACTTTTCGGACAAGCTCGGCTTCGGCCGGTGTGTCGGTTTGAAAGTGGTTGACGCAGACGACAGGCTGAACGCCGCTTTTCTTCACCGTTTCGATATGAGCGATGAGGTTTTCACAGCCTTTTTCGAGAAGTTCGAGATTTTCGGTGGTATATTCCTCGCTCAGCGGTATTCCGGGTTTGACCACGGGGCCTCCGCCGTGCATTTTCAGCGCGCGGATGGTTGCCACGATGACGACGGCGTCGGGTTTAAGGCCCGATATGCGGCATTTCAAGTTCCAGAATTTCTCGAAGCCGATATCGGCACCGAAGCCGCTCTCGGTTACGTGGTATTCGCCCAGTTTCGTTCCGATCATGTCGGCGATGACCGAGCTTTGCCCGATTGCGATATTCGCGAACGGACCCGCGTGGACGAATACGGGCTGGCCCTCGATGGTCTGCAGTAAAGTCGGGTGTATCGCTTCGGCCATCCAGGCGGTCATCGCACCGTCAACCTCAAGGTCGGCGGTCGTTACTTCATTGCCCTTCTTGTCGTAGGCCAGCACGATTTTGGCTATACGCTGACGCATGTCTTTAAGGTCCTTGGCGACGGAAAGTATTGCCATGACCTCGCTCGAGGCGGCAATCTGAAAGCCTGAGTCCATCTCGAAGCCGTCCATTTTCCCGCCCCGGCCGATCCTCATATTGCGAAGACTCTGGGCGCAGAAATCCATAGCCCATTTGAAATGAATCCGTTCGGGATCGATATCTATCCGCGTCAGGTTGCTTTTCGCCAGCCTGGCGTCATCGTAGTTTCTCTCGTGCTGCATTCGCGAGGTCAGGGCGACCATGGCGAGATTGTGGGCGTTCGTGATATGGTCGATATCGCCGGTAAGGCGAATGGACAGGGGAGTCAGAGGAATACATTGTGCCAGACCGCCCCCGGCGGCGGATCCTTTGATATTGAATGTTGGGCCGCTGCTGGGCTGGCGGATTGCCCCGATCGCGCGCTTGTCCAGCTTGCCGAGACCCTCGAGCAGACCCATGGTAGTGGTCGTTTTTCCTTCGCCGAGTGGCGTCGGTGTTATAGCGGTAACATCTATATATTTTGCCGTCGGGGCGTCCGCCAGCCGGGCAAGGGCCTTTTGATAGTCAACTTTGACTAATGTGCGATCCCTCGGGATTAATTCATCTTTCTGCAGGCCCATCTCCTCGGCAAGCCAACGGATGGGTTTCATAGTCTGTTCGGCGGCTTCCGCTATCTGCCAGTGCGTCATTCTTGTTGGGTCGAGATTCATCTACATGCCCTGTAATTCATGTCCTAAAAATAAGGTGAGCCGGGCCATAAAAAGCTTATGGTCCATACTCACCATTCGGCACCTTAATTGATGCTCATAATGGGCTGTTATTGTACAAAAACCACTGAACTATGCAAGAACAGAACTATTTTTTGTGTTTC
>CAYTNN010000024.1:28920-31165 GCA_964439135.1 uncultured Pirellulales bacterium | reverse complement strand
GGTGGGCATTACCGCTTTCACCTCGCAGGCGAACCGCGCCTATGAAGTGGCCGCTTACTTCCGCAATCTGGCTGTACCCGTGGTCATGGGCGGCATTCACGCAACCATGTGTCTGGACGAGGTAATGGAGCGCGCGGACTCGGTCGTCACGAGGGAAGCCGAGGGTATCTGGCCGCAGCTCCTGGAGGACGCCCGGCATGGCGGCCTGAAGCGCGTGTATGACGGAGGGCTTGCCGAAATGAACGATGTCCCGCCGGCCCGTCATGATTTGCTGGCTTCGGGATATGCCTTCGGAGCCATTCAGACCACACGCGGCTGTCCATTGAACTGTAGCTTTTGCAGTGTGACGGCGTTTAATGGAGCCCGCTACCGGCAACGTCCCATTCCGGATGTCGTGCGCGAATTCCAGTTAATTCGTGAGAAACGTGTTCTGGTGGTGGACGACAACCTTATCGGCACGCACCCTGGACACATCGCTCGTGCCAAGGACATGTTCCGTGCTATGGCACAAGCAAACCTGCGAAAGGAATGGGTTTCCCAGGCCACCATTAACTTCGCCGATGACGAAGAACTTCTGGTGTTAGCCGCAAAGGCCGGGTGCAGGGGCGTCTTCGTCGGCTTTGAGTCTTCCTCGCCGGAAGGGCTTCGTGAGGTCGGCAAAAAATTCAATCTTCTCAAAGGCCGGGATTTCCGCGCATCAGTACGGCGCATACAACGGCACAACATTCTGGTAGTAGGTTCCTTTATCATCGGCCTGGACATAGACGAACGGGGTGTCGGCAAACGTATCGCCGAGGTGGCCCGTCAGTACGGTATGGACAATCTCAACGTGCTGTTTTTGACTCCCTTGCCCGGGACGCGCCTGTGGGACAAGATGAAATCCGAGGACCGCATCGCTCTCGATACGTTCCCGGAAGACTGGAAATACTACACACTGACCTTTCCGGTAGCTCGGTATAAGCAGTTGTCCCTGGACGGCATCATCGAGGAAATGATCTCGTGCGACCGGGACTTCTATTCCATGCCGCGCATTCTGCGCAGGGCCTTGGGCAACTTGTGGTATCGCCGCCAGCCGCTGATCAGCTTAGTGGGCAATCTCTCATACAGAAGAAATATCAGGCTAAACGGTGAGGCATACGCAAACTTCAAGAGTTACTCGGGCAACAGGCACAATTAATTTTTGTGGGATTTGATTAAATTCGCTAACAATTGGGGTAGCTGATAGAATATGAAAAGAGCAGATTATAATTCTAACCAATCGCTGGAGTGGACGGCTTATCGCCCTCTCTGGGCTTCAATGTCAGGCGAATATAATTGAAAAAGGGAAGATATATGAAAAGAAAAGTGGGTTTGTGGATTGATCATAGGAAGGCTGTCATCGTGTTTCTTGCCGGCGAAGAGGAAGAAATGAAAATGGTAAGATCGAATGCTGAAAAACAGATACGACGTGCAGCCGGTTCACGTTCGGGTGGTCCATTTGAATCACAGGCAGTTCAATCGGATGACCGCCAACAACGAGCATTTACGGGACATCTCAACTCTTACTACAATGAGGTAATTTCGTATCTTCGTGATGCAGAATCTATTCTGATATTTGGTCCTGGTGAGGCAAAAGGTGAACTCAAAAAACATCTCGAGCGAGATGGGCTCGGTGGACGTATAGTTGGCGTTGAAACGGTTGACGAAATGACTGATCCTCAGATTGCGGCAAAAGCTCGACAGCACTTTCTAAGTCTAAAGTAGGCTACATCAATAGACAGTTATGAAACAATATAACTCATTTTTGAAAGCGCTTATCCTTATGTTAGTGTCATTCGGGTACGGCTCATTTTCTGATTCGCTTTACTAAACACTTCGTCATCCCGGCTGAGGCCGAGCCGAGTGGAGGAGCCTGCACACTTCAACCTCGTTCAGGGCAAGCTCGTGAATATAGCTGAAGGGACAGCGTCCGTGGCCTTTGAGATAGAAAAACGGCGAGTATCGGAGATTTTTCTGGAATATGCTTGATATATAATATGTATTATGATAAAATATACATATAACATACATGCTTTGTATGCCGTATGTTTGCCCTGAGCGGAATTGAAGGATCGTAAGGAAGATTGTGAATGAAATATGGAGAATGTCGAATTTTGTCATGTGCCTTATGCCTTGTGTACTTATGCTTTTATTCTGCTATGTGCCTATGCTCCTTTGTTCCTTCCGAGGCGAGGATGGCATGGCGATTTGAAAAAACAAAGCCAAT
>CAYTNN010000024.1:0-28820 GCA_964439135.1 uncultured Pirellulales bacterium | reverse complement strand
TTTTCTTAGCACCGAAAAGATCGGTAGTAAACTGCCTTTTCGATGCTTGAAATCGGATATATTCTATTAAAGGAAATAGTTAAATGCCTAAACAGAAGACACATAAGGGATTGAGCAAAAGAGTCAAGGTTACCGCTACCGGCAAGGTAAAAAGCCATCGCTCCGGCGGCGGGCATCTGATGAGCAGTAAAAACGCGAAACGCCGTAGGCGTGTCAGCAGTACGACTATTATGACCAATAAAATGGCCAATACAGCCAAGATTAAACTCTGCAAATAGGAACTATGAGAAAAGTTTCGATTAGGAAATAGTCAATAAACAATTGAATCGGCCTGCTTCTCGGCTCTCATTCAGCTGCCGCCAGCGGGCCTTAAGAATCGATAAATTTCAAAGGAAAGCTGAAAATGCCAAGAGTTAGAAAAGGTGCCGCAAGACACCAGGCGAAAAAACGAGTCCTCAAAGCAGTAAAAGGCCATAGCAATGCCGCCGGCCGGCTGTATAGGCTGGCCAAAGAAGCCGGTGTCCGGGCGGCAGTCAACGCTCGAGTCGGCCGAAAACTCCGAAAACGCGACTTCCGGGGCCTGTGGATTACCCGATTGAGCGCAGCATGCCGGCAGCGGGGCGTCAGATACAGCGAATTCATTAACGGCTGTAAAAAGGCAAATATTGCCCTGAATCGGAAAATGCTGAGCGAAATTGCCATTGACGACCCGAAGGCCTTTGACGCTATTGTCGAAGCTGCAAGTGCCACTGCGAAATCGTAAATCGTAACAAGGCCTCGTGTTACGGGCCGCGACGTGCGAAGTACGAGAAAATGCTTGAGCAATTTGAAAAAACCGGCGAAGAAGCCCTCGCTGAGCTGCAAAAGGTTACCGATCTTGCCGCTCTGGAGGATTTCCGTATAAAGTATCTGGGCCGCAAAGGGCAGGTTACCCAGATGCTAAGCCAGATCGGAAAATTTCCGCCCGAAGAAAAGCCAAAGGCCGGCCAGCTTGCGAACAAGGTTAAAAAAGATGTCACCAGGGCGTTCGAAGAGGCCAAAAACGCTCTTCAGACGCAGCAGGTCAAGACAAAAGATCTGGTAGATGTTACTCTGCCGGGCATACCCGTCGGGATCGGCAAGACGCACGTCATTACGCAGACCTTAAATGAGCTGCTGGATATATTCGGCAGAATGGGTTTCGGCGTAGCTTACGGCCCCGAGGTCGAGGACGATTGGCACAATTTCATCGCACTGAACATCGGCCCGGAGCATCCGGCGAGGGACCCTTCGGACAACTTCTATGTTTCCGGTGACACCCTGTTGCGGAGCCAGACCTCGACGATTCAGATTCGCGTGATGGAACGCAACAAGCCGCCCATTCGGGTTGTCGCGCCGGGGCGGGTCTATCGACCGGACACCGTCGATGCGACGCACATGTATATGTTCCATCAGCTTGAGGCACTCGTTGTCGACGAGGGCGTCAGCATGGTCGATATGAAGACCACCATCGAGCAGTTTATTCATACCTTTTTCGGCCCGGAGACGAAATGGCGATTCCGGCCGAGCTTTTTCCCGTTCACAGAGCCCAGTGCCGAGGTCGATTTGCTCTTAAAGGATAAGACCGGCAGCGAAAGCTGGGTAGAGATGGGCGGCTGCGGCATGGTTGACCCGAACGTTTTTGACGCCGTCGGCATCGACAGCGAAAAGTACACCGGCTGGGCCTTCGGCTTCGGCATAGAACGCCTCGCCATGCGAAAATACGACATCACTGACATCCGCCTGCTCTTCGAAAACGACCTGCGATTCCTCAGCCAGTTTTAAGGTAATAATGAGCTATATCCGGAAGGATAATATTCCATGATTACAAAAGAAGAAATCCTTCGGGCTCTTGCCAAAGATAAATCCGAGTTGCAGAAGCAATTTAAGGTTTGCAAGTTGGCTTTATTCGGCTCTTATGCGAGAGGAGAGCAACAGATTGGCAGCGATGTGGATATACTCGTCGAGGTTGATCCCTCGATAGGTCTGGAGTTCGTAACATTGGCGCATAGAATCGAGAAATTGCTTGGAGTCGACGTTGACCTTGTCTCAAGTAGGGCGGTCACATCCAAAGCGATGGAATTCATCGAGCCGGAACTGATTTATGTCTAAAAACCCGTAGATTTACTTATAAATGACATCCGTGAATCCATTGACAGAATTGGAGAATATACCCGGTGAATGTCGCTTGAAGATTTTACAAAAGACCAGAAATCTATCGATGCTGTAGCCAGGAACCTTGAAATTATGGGCGAGGCTGCAAATCGACTACCGGACGAGTTCAAGGAAAGCCATTCAGAGATAGAATGGTATAAAATCGTTGGATTACGACACCGAATTGTTCATGAGTATTTCGGTGTTGACCTTCAGATTATCTGGCAAATTCTGCATAAGGATTTGCCTGAATTGCAACAATCTTTATCTCAATTATAGTAGAGTTATTTGACGGAATCGTCGGGTGGCAGGCCGAGCTTTTTGTAGAGGTTTCGCCGGCCGGCTTTGTCGCCGTCGAGGATCGCTTTAGCGTATTCGGCCACTTCTTTGGCGTGGGCGCGTGGGACTACGATAACGCCATCGCCGTCGGCGACGATTACGTCGCCCGGCTCGACGAGGACGCCGCCGCAGACGATGGGGCGGTTGACCGATTCGATCTCGTTTCGGCCCGGACGAATACCCCTGCCCGGCTTTCTGAAGTAGAGCGGGATCTTTTCGGTTATGATCTCATCTGTGTCGCGGGCCGTGGCGTTGGTAACCACGCCGACACATCCGCGGACCTGCCAGCCCATGATATTGTTCGAGCCGATAGAGCCGACGTCGGAATCCGAGGCATCGTCGATAACCAGTGCCGTGCCCTTGCGGATAAGCGGCACGAATGGCTCGCTGGACAACTGGTTATACCACTGGCCGACCCAGCGGTCGAACGGTACGGTTTCCATCGCAGGAGCCGGCGGCTTGTTGGTCGGGACGTAGCGAACAGTCACGGCAATGCCGATAAAGCGGTGTTTATAATGTACCGTGTCTTTCCATAAAGCGTGGATTTCGGGCGACATCAGGCCGGTATTGGTCAGGCCGACTTTGTCCATCCCGTCGGAAACGTCAGCGACACGTAGGTCCTCGAAGAATTTGAGAATTTGCTCATCGTCTTGATCGCTGTAGATTTTTGTTGGAATATAATTTTTGCCGGCCCTCAATTCCTGGGTGTTCGGCCCGGCGTTCTCGTTAGCTAATGCCGGCCTGGAATAAGAATCTGAAAAAACCAGCGAGAATCCCAAGGTCACGATTAAAACCATTACGGTTGCAACTATTGTTGTTTTTGAGCTTCTCGTTTGCATTTTCTTGTCTCCCAAATTTGCAAATGTTCAAACCAGCTTGTTTTTATGGTCGGCACAATATCTACATGTCAATAATATATGCTCTTGCCCGTACTGTACAAGGCAAAAAGGGAAGTTCTTGATTATTTCAAGATATTCAGGTAGGTTGGCACAGTATGGAAAACCGGATAATTAATAAGCAAAAGCGATGATTGAAATAACGCGTGACACATTTATAAATGCCGATGAGTTTGTATTCAAGGCCTCTCGGAGCAGCGGGCCGGGGGGGCAGAATATCAACAAGGTCAATACCCGGATTACGCTGTTTTTCGATGTGGCTAATTGCAGAAATCTCTCCGATTGGCAAAAGCAGAGGATACTCGCTCGCCTGGCGACGCGTTCCGACAAGAATGGCGTGCTGAGAGTTGTCTCGCAAAAATTCAGAACACAGAGGGCAAATCGAAACGCCGCCGTCGAGCGATTGCAACAATTACTCACTGACGCTTTGAAAACCAGGCCCATTCGGAAAAAAAGTAAGGTTTCGTATGCAGCGAAGAAGCGGCGATTGGAGGAAAAGAAGCGGAGAAGCATGTTAAAGCGGCAGAGGTCAACGAAGAACCTGTCCGGGGATTTCACAGATTAGGGCAGCGACAGAAAAGAGAGAATCACCGGCGTTTTCGGCTTCGGACCATCAAAAGGACCACGATAGCGGTGACTACCATGATTACAATCACTTCCTGTGGACCTATCAACACAGCCGCCATGGCAATTTTAGCTCCCTGTTTATAAAGTTTATATTCGGCAGAGCTTTCTTAAAAAAACTCTTTAAGCTGAGATTTTTACGCTCATTTTCATCGAAAATCAAGTAAATATTTATCGTTATAGACTTCTTTTCCGCCGTTCGGCTATAAAAACTGGCGGAAAGAAACAATTTTTTATAGATTAAAGTTCGTGCTACTGCGTCGTATTAGTAGGTAAGCTGATTCCGAGGCTCTTTAGGCTGGACTTAGATGCTGGATGAGAAGCGTCTAATATGGGAACTCAAGCAAGGCAGCAATGATGCCCTGCGTCGGATATATATGGAGTACAAAGATAACCTGCTGACAATAGCCGCTTCGATGCTGCATGATACGTTCGCCGCAGAGGATGTTCTGCACGATGTCTTTGTTTCCTTTGCCGGGACCATCGGAAATATCCAGCTCCGGGGCAGCTTGAAAAGTTATTTAACAGCCAGCGTCATTAATCGGGTGCGTGATATGTATCGTAAAAAAAAGCATCATCTGGTTGAGCTTGAAGAAGCGGGCCAGTTGGCCTCGGATTCCGATGGGCCCGTGCGGTCGGCCGAATTTGGCGAAGATGCCGGGCGGTTGACCGACGCATTGGCCCAGCTTCCGTTTGAGCAGCGAGAAACAATCGTTCTGCATTTGACCGGCGGGATGAAATTTAAGGAAATCGCCCGAATGCAGAGAATTCCGCTGAGCACCGTCCAGGGCAGATACCGTTACGGGCTCGACAAAATGCGGACAATCCTGAAGGAGAGAGCGAAGAAATGAGTTCTGCGGACAATATAGAGCGATCAATCGCCGAGTTGAATCTGACGACCAGGGCCGAGACGGACAAGCGCATTCTTGACGACGCTTATGCGGCCCTCGGCAAAGCCGTACATAAGCAACAGCCAATGACAGGCACCGGCATTTGGAGCATGACTATACGAAGCAGATTTGCCGTGCCGGCTGCGGTCGCGGCGATGATTCTGCTGGCTTTCGCTCTGTTTGTAAACAACCGGACCGAAAAAACGGTTAACATTAAAGGAATTTACGGAGCCCTGAGCGAGATCCAAAATATCCATATCTCGAAATTCCAGGCGGGCCGAACGAGTCCGGATCAGCAGGTATGGGCTTCCGAGTCCCTGGGTGTGAAACTATTCAAAACCGAACTCGGCAATCAGGCACAATATACGCTGTGGGATACTAAAAATCGAGTCAAGATGATAAAGTATCTGTCTTCGAATGCTGTTCAGACCGTACCGATTACCCAGCAGATGCTTGCCGAGTTTGACAAATCAACGGCCGGATCAGCCGATATGGTTCCCTTTCCGGATGAAAATGATATTCCTTCAGATGCCCGATGGAGCCGGATAGACAATAGGGAAATCTCGGCTGCAGTTCCCGGCACTAAAGCTTACGAACTGACCTGGATAGTAAAAAGCACAGAATCGCAATCGGTTGTGCATAGAAAGTGGCGAGTTTTTGCAGAAGACCGTACCAATTTGCCCATGAAAATCGAATGGTATGCGAAATCCAGCCCGGAAGATGAATACGGATTTGAGAAATCAGTTGTCGTCGCATATCCCAGCGAGGATGAAATTCAGGATATTATTCGAAATATATTCGGCCGGCAGAATGACCCGGAACCCATAGGCACCCCGGGAGCCCAAAGATAAAATCCGAACCGGCAAACATTCTCCCTGTTGAGGTTGAAATCCACCGCCGATTGTGATACAAAGGTGGCCAAAAGACTAATTTCAGATCAGGGACGGTCACTATGGCGGTTCAGTTTATTCTTGGCAGAAGCGGTACCGGAAAGACCCGCTGTTGTATCCGGGCGATTGTCGATGCACTGGCCGAGCAGGGCGAGCAAGACTTGATTCTGCTGGTCCCCGAGCAGGCGAGTTACCAAGCGGAACGGGCAATCCTGGCCGACGAAAGAATCGCCGGCTACAGCAGGCTGCACGTGCTTTCATTCGACCGGCTGCAATTCCTGCTGCTGGGCAAAAATACCGCCATGCCCAGGCTTTCACGCATCGGCCGGCAAATGGTCGTCCACCGGATTCTGCGTGACAATCAGAGTAAACTACAGCTCTTTGGCGCCGAAACCGCCTGGTCCGGCTTGTCCCGGCAAATGGCTCAGACGATTACGGAGCTATACCAGTATGCGAAAACTCCCGATGATGTTGAGATGTTGCTGAGCGAATTGGCCAAAGACGAGCGTTATCATTTAGCCGCACTGAAATTCGCCGATATCGGCCTGGTTTTCAGTGAATATCTGAAATTCATCGAGGGCGATTTTATCGATCCCGACGCTCAATTAATGCGTGCCTGCGGTGCGCTATCGGCGTCAAATCTGGCCAGAGGTGCGAGGTTGTGGGTCGACGGCTTTGCCGGCTTTACTATGGTTGAGTTTGCGATTCTCGCTGAGCTGCTGAAAATGGTAAAAGATACGCACATCGCGCTTTGCCTGGATCCGTTGAATATCGACTTGAAGAATCCTGATACCGGGAAGCTCGATGATGTTGGCTTGTTCAATCCGACCGAGCGGGTTTACTGCAGCCTTTTCGAACTTGTCAAAAAGAGCAGGCTGAAAGTGAATGAGCCGCTCATCCTTGGCCGGGCAATTAGGTTCTCTCAATGCCGCGAGCTTGACCACGTCGAACGCAATGTTTTTAAGCTTCAGGCACCCAAAATGCCGGCGTCGGATAACATCCGCATCGTATCAGCGCCGAATGAGCGGGCGGAAGTTCAGTTTGTCGGCAGGCAGATACGTCAGTTGGTAAGGGAGAAAGATTTTAGATATCGTGACATGGCGGTAATCGCGTCGGATATCGACCGGTACGAACATTATATAAGGGCATATTTTGAAGACTACGGCGTGCCGTATTTTATTGATAAGCGAAGGCCGCTGAATCACCATCCGGTCGTTCAGCTTGTTTCTTCGGCCCTGCAGGCGGTGACCGGCGGCTTTATGTACGGCGACATTTTCGCCTATCTTAAAGCCGATCTCGTGCCCATAAAAAGTTACGATATAGATCTGCTGGAAAATTACTGTCTTGCGTTCGGCATATCGGTACGTGACTGGCAGAGCGACAATCCGTGGCGTTTTGCCGGGCCGGACAATGAGCGGTTTGACGAGCCGCAGATCAATGACATTCGCATGAAAATCAGCCGGCCCCTGCTGGAGCTGCGGGACAGGCTGTGCCCGGCTGATGAGCAGACAAAATCGCTCGGTGCCGAAGAGTTCACGCAGGCCATCTTCAATTTCCTTGAGCAGCTTGATGTTAAAGAAACGATTGGCGGTTGGATAATGCAGGCCAACGAGAAAAATGACCTTGCCACTGCTGATGAGCATCGGCAATTTTACAATCAGTTTCTCGATATATTTGACGAGCTTGTCGAGGTCTTCGCCGGACAAACGATGAAGGCGGAGGATTATCTTGCGATTCTTCATTCGGCCTTTTCCCAGTTGACGCTGGCGTTCATTCCCCCGGCCCTGGACCAGGTGCTTGTCGGTTCCATCGAGCGCAGCCGGCATCCCGACTTAAGAGCGGTTTTCTTAATCGGATCCACACAAAAGCAGTTTCCAGTGCCGGTTTCTTCGGACAGCATCCTGACCGACGATGACCGTATCGCAGCCGAATCGGCGGATTTCCAGTTGGCGGCGACTTCCGGCCAGACTCTCGCCGAGCGACAGTATCTGGCTTATATCGCCTTTACCCGGCCTTCGGAATTTCTTTGGATTACGTATCCTTCGGTTGACGAAAAAGGCGCTGCTGCTGCCCGTTCGCAGTTCATAGGTGATCTCGAATCGTTATTTGAAAACCTTGGCGAGGAATCAATCGCAGGTAAGGCAATCAATATCGAAAATGTGCATAGCGAGGGCGAGCTTGCGGACCTGCTCTGCAGCAGGCTTGGCAGGGATTGTTTTATGCCCGAGGTTGGGGACAACAGCCAATATGACGAGCTGCTGGATGCGATTTGTTCCGATGAGCAGCTTGTGGAACTGGGCTCGAAAGTCCTTTATGCACTCAGCTACGATAACCGGGCGTCACTGGATGTGGATATCGTCAAAGAACTTTTCGGCCGGCGGATAAAAAGCTCGGCGACAAGGTTGGGAACTTTTGCCGCATGTCCGTATCAGTATTTCACCCGGTATACGCTGGAGCTGAAAGAGCGGCAGGAATTCAAGTTCGAGCCGCTGGATCTGGGAAGCTTCTATCACCGCGTTCTTGATGCTTTGTTGAAGCGGCTTAACGCTGAAGGAAAAGATTTTGCGGGGACCGATGATGGCGAGCTTGTAACGCTTCTGAGAGAAGAAATTGAAAAAATTACGAAGAAAGATTCTTTTATATCGAATTTTGTCAGCCGCCGGGGCTATAACGAGTTCATCATAAATTCCGCCGGCAGGGTTCTCGAAGATTGCGTTATGGCGATAGCTCAAATGGTACGGACGGGAAGTTTCAGGCCAAAGTTCTCGGAGGTATCTTTCGGGAAAGCAAGGGGCTCTCGCGATACGCTCGGCGATTATGAGCTTGTCCTGGCGGATAAACGCGTGCTGTCGCTGGACGGCAAGATCGACCGGCTTGATTTTGCAGACGTTGGCGGCGAGAAGATTACGCTTGTTTTCGATTATAAACGACGAGACACATCCTTTAGCTGGCCGGAGTTCTGCCATGGCCTTGATATGCAGCTCCCGATTTACATGCTGGCTGTCCGTAATGCAGACAACCCGGGCAATAAAAACGTGGCAGGTGCATTTTATATGCCGATCGAGGTAAGCCCTAAAAAGGCCACACTCGGCAAGCTGCCGGATAGAAGTGATAGCTTTGACTACAAGGCAAAAGGGATATTCAATGGTGAATTCTACCGGCAGTTGGACGGCCAAACAGATTCCGGCTGGAGCAGGTTCTACAATTTCTGTGTCACCGCCAAAGACGAACAATATGGAAACTACGCCAGAAGCGGGGCGTTGAAGCCGAACGATTTTGAATCGCTCCTGCGATTTGCCGGGCAAAGAATCATTCAATTGGCTCAGGAGATTGTTTCAGGCAAAATTGACGCCGGTCCATATCGCCTGGGCCAGGTATCGCCGTGCAGTTACTGCAAGTACAAGCCAGTCTGCCGGTTCGACTGGCAGATTAATGACTACAATTTTCTGGAATCGCTGAGTAAGTCACGGGTTCTTGAAAGAGCAGGGGGGATTGATGGCTGAGAAGAAGATAGAATGGACCGATCAGCAGAAACGTGCGATTGACGCACGCGGCAGCGATGTTGTGGTGACAGCCTCGGCAGGCACCGGGAAAACTGCCGTGCTGTCGGGCAGATGTGTCAACATCATATCCGACAAATCCATATGTCCCGATGTCAGGAGCATTCTCGTGCTGACTTTTACCGAAGCTGCCGCCGAACAGATGCGTTTGCGAATCGCCGGGCAGTTGAGGGATGCATTTCTCGAAAAGCGGAATGACCATCTTCGCCGCCAGCTCATGCTGCTCCAGAGCGCCGATATAAGCACGATCCATTCGTTCTGCAAACGGCTCATCACGGAGTATTTCTACAGGCTCGGCCTGGATCCGACGTTCGGTGTCATTGATGCCGACGAACAGAAGCTGCTCAAAACAGAAGTGCTCGAAAAGACTATCGACCATCTCTGGCAGGAAAACAGCATCCGGGGACCTCTCGAGCAGCTTTTGTACCGGCGGGACCTTCGTACCAATGATGGTTTTCTGACTCGAATCATTGAGCTTAGCGATTTTCTGGATGGTGTTATTTCACGCGAGAAGTGGTACGAAAAGGCGGCACGGCTTGCAGAAGTCACCAATCCTTTTACAACCGACCTGGGCGAAAAACAGAAAGAAATCGTTGCCGCCAGGCTGCAGAGCATTCTCGAAAAACTTAACCACGCCAGGAGACTCTGCGAAAATGAAGGCGGCGATGCCGGCTGGGATGAGAAACTGCAGGGCAGTCATGTTGCGCCTGTTGCAAAATGTATCGAGATATTGAATGCCGGCGATTGGGACAAGTGTGCCGAGGCGATAAGGAGTTTCCAAAAGCCCACAACGCGTAAACCCAAAGGTCTGCCGGAGCCGATTGCCGCTCTTATTCAGAGTACAGTCAAAAGTGCCGTAGATGTATTCGCAGAGCTTTCTGAGCTTTCAATCGTAAATCCCGGTTATCTTGACAGGTTTGGCGGCCTGGTTGGATCGCAAACGGGTGTGCTCGTTGAGCTTGTTAAGAAATTCGATCAGCTATACGGCAAAGCCAAGCGGGCGGTTAACTGCCTGGATTTCGCCGACCTCGAACATTATGCTTTGAGGCTCCTGAGCGACCAGACCTCCTCGGCTGATGAGCCGGTTCCTTCGCAAACGGCATTGGCGCTTCGGCAGAAGTACAAACATATAGCTGTTGACGAATATCAGGATATCAACGCCGTCCAGAAGCGGATACTCGATATGCTAAGTCCCGGCGGGAATATCCTGGGGGTCGGTGACGGCAAACAAAGTATCTATGCATTTCGGGGGGCTATGCCGGATATTTTCCTCGATCAGGTAAAATTGGCTTCGTCCGATCCCAGGAATGCCCCGGTCAGCTTGCGTGTCGATCTCAATGTGAATTTCCGCTCAACGAAAGGGATACTCGATTTCGTAAACGAGATATTCTCTCGAATCATGACGGAATCTTTCACTAAGATTGACTACGACGAATCTTCCCGATTGAAGCCTGCTCCGTCGGATAAATCCGAACCTCAGGCACCGGGCGGCAGGAAAAATATTATCGAGTTCCACATACTTGACAAAATCGGCAATAGCCGGGATTCACAGGGACAGCAAGCCGGAGAGTTAGAAGATGAGAATCCGGATCTTGTAACCTCGCGCCAGACTCAGGCGGCAATGATAGCCCGGCGTATCAGGCAGATGGTGGGGGCCGATACGGGTAAAGCCGAGTTTCAGGTAAATGACCTGCAGCAGGGAATTATGCGTGACGTCGAATATCGTGACATTGTCGTCCTGATGCGGTCGTTAGCCAAAAAAGCGAATGATTATGTCGAAATATTCCGGCTGGCCGGCGTGCCCGTGAGCTGCCAGGCTACTGCGGGATATTTCGAGGCGACCGAAATCAGTGATTTTGTCGCTCTGCTGAAGGTGTTAGATAATCCACAGCGGGACATAGAACTGGCTGCGGTTCTGCGAAGCCCGTTTTTCAAGGTCAGTGACACAGATCTGGCAAAGATAAAGCTGCACAACAGAACACAGCAGCGGCACAAAAGCTACTATGACTGTGTGCTCGAATATTGTAAAGGTGACGCGGACGACGGACTGGCCGGCCGGCTCGAAAAAATACTTGCTCGGATTGAACGATGGCGAACGATTGCCAGGCGGGGCAACCTGGCGGATTTGATCTGGCGGATATATCGCCAGACCGATTTCTTATCGTTTGTCTCGGCTTTGCCGAACGGCCAGGCGCGCCGGGCGAATCTTCTCAAGCTTCACGACAGGGCAATCCAGTATGAGGGCTTTGCCAGCAGCGCCGGCGTACCTTCGCTTACGCGGTTCGTTGAATTTATTGAAAAGCTTCAGGAAGCCGGGCAGGATTGGGCACCGGCCGAGCCGCAGTCTTCGGCGGGTAATGCCGTTCGAATTTTGAGCGTTCACAAAAGCAAAGGGCTTGAGTTTCCGGTTGTCTTTTTAGCCGAGCTGGAAAGCCAGTTTAATAAAAGGGATGTCCAGGCGGACTGCCTTATCGATGCGGATCATACCCTGGGGCTGCAAATTATCGACCGGGAGTCGAACAGTAAACTAAACTCGCTTGCACACCAGGTCATCGAAGAGCAAAAGGCCTCCATGGGACTGGCCGAGGAGATGCGAATCCTCTATGTGGCGACGACACGGGCAAAAGAACGGCTTATTCTAACTGCCTCGGAGAAGCAAAAAAAATGCCGGGAGATCATCTCAAATGGTTTATTCTTTGGCGATAAGCCCGTCCCTGACTGGCAGCTTCGTGCCTGCCGAAATCCACTGGAATGGATCCTCTATGGACTCTCCGGCCGAAAGATTCTGCATGAAGCGTTTGAAACCGGTTTAGCGGAGCGGGCTGTCGGCGACGATTTATTTAGTTTTAAGCTTCATGGCTGGTCCGATCTGAAACAACTGGCCGAAACTATCATGAGACTTAAGGCCGGCAAATCGACTCGGCCGTCCACGACTTCGAAAAAAACACGCCGGAAGCAGCAAGAGCCCCAACTGCTTGCCCAGGTGAAGGATTCGTTAGCCTGGCGTTATCGGTTTTCAGATGCAGCACACCTGCCGGCGAAAAGTTCTGTGACGCAATTGACGCACGTCAACGATGAATACATGAAGTTTGATTATTCCGGTGCCCTTGATCGCCGGCCGCGTGTTTTGATAACAGCCGAGCCGGATTCGGGCGAGCCTCTCGATGGCCGGCTCATCGGCACTGCTACGCATCTTGTAATCTCGAAGCTCGATTTGGCCGGGCCAGTCACGAGAGAATCGGTTGAGAAAACGATAGAAAAGCTTCAGGCGGACGGAGCAATCATTCCGGCCGTTGTCGGGCAAATCGACGTCGAATCGATTCTGACATTTTTCGAAACTGAGCAGGGCAGGTTGATATTCGATCCGGCCAATAAGATTTGGCGTGAATGGCCGTTTACTTTCGCTCTTCCGGCGTCTGGTTGGGAGAATTCGTCTGCGGCGGAAGATACGATTGTCGTCCAGGGCATCATTGATCTGCTGGTTCGTACGGCTCAGGGCCTGGTCGTAATAGATTTCAAAACCGATAAGATAACGGCAGGGCAGGCCCAGGAGCGTGCCGGATTTTATCACCGGCAGTTGGAGCTTTACAGCAGGGCCGCTTGTGCCATTCTGAAAGACAAGCCGGCCGGCAGATGGCTGTATTTTTTGACTCCACGTGTTTCCGTAAAGGTGTAGAAAATTATGGAAGTATCCAGGTTTGGAAAGAAGATTGCAGAAACATCCGGTATCGGCCAACTGATGGAAGACCTTGGTATCGCCTACTCGGAAGGCCGGAATATTCTCATGCTCGGCGGAGGAAATCCAGCCCAGATTCCGAAGGTCCAGCAGTGCTTTCGAAGAAGTATGGATAAGCTGCTCCGTAACGGTGCTGAATTTGAGCGGATCATTGGAAATTATGATCCCCCCGGCGGCAACCGGGAATTCATCGAGGCGGTTTCGGACTTGCTCAGGAGCGAGCTTGGCTGGGACATACAGCCGGAAAACATCGCCCTGACCAATGGCAGCCAAACGGCATTTTTCATTCTGTTCAACATATTCGCCGGCGATTTTGCAGGGCGGCCCGGCAGAAAAATCCTGTTTCCGCTTACGCCGGAATATATTGGGTATTGTGATGTCGGTCTGGAGGACGATTTGTTTGTAGCCAACAAGCCTCAAATCGAGCATATAGACGACCGTATATTTAAATATCATGTTGATTTTGATAAGATTAATATAACCGATGAGATTGGCGCAATTTGCGTCTCCAGGCCGACGAATCCTACCGGCAATGTCCTGACGGACGCTGAAATTGAAAGGTTAAATGAGCTTGCCTGCGCAAATGACATTCCATTGATAATTGACAGTGCTTACGGCATGCCATTCCCCAATATTGTCTTCACGGAAGCCAAAGCTGTTTGGAACGAACATACGATTTTCTGCATGAGTCTTTCCAAGTTCGGTCTGCCGGCACTTCGCACAGGGATTGTTATAGCCAATGAAGAAGTCATTACTATGGTCACCAGGATGAATGCTGTGATGAGTCTTGCTCCCGGCAGTATGGGAGCGGCGATAGTGGTGGACCTGGTCCGAACCGGCGAAATCATCAATCTTAGCCGCAATGTAATCACGCCGTATTATCAGCAAAAAGCCCGGGCAACTTTGGATCTGGTTTACAAAGAGCTGGATGGGACGGATTTCCACGTGCACAAGCCGGAGGGGGCGTTCTTTTTATGGCTGTGGTTTCCGAATCTCCCCATTACGAACAGCGAGCTTTATGAACGGCTCAAAGCAAGGGGCGTTCTGATCGTTCCAGGTCACTACTTTTACCCGGGGCTTGAAGAAAACTGGCAGCATAAGAATGAATGTATCCGTGTAAACTATTCACAGGACACGGAGACCTTAACCGCCGGCATAAAAATCATCGCCGAAGAAGTGAAACGGGCCTGAAACGCGAAGCGCCAAGCTCTAACAGAGTCCCAGATACTTGGGCGTCAATTGTCAGTTTTCAGTTATTAGTTGGCTTCTTAGACCCAACGCTTTAACTGTTTTCTTCACTTTTTCCTTATCTCGCTGCCGTTTCCAGCCGATAGCAAGATATGGCGAGATATAGGACTAAAGTATGGGCGAACGATGTTGTTTCTTCGCAGACACCATTACATCTGAATCCGGCCAACCTATTGTGGGTACTATGTGGATCGATGTAGTCAGTGTTTGAACAGAACGAGGAGAAGCAAATGAGTGATAACAAGAAAAACGATGTTGCAGGTGGGATCGTTGGAGTGTTCTGTGCAATTGGGCTTGTTTGGTATTTATTTGGCGGAGGACTAGAAAAGCAGGCAGCCACGGACATGCAGAGGATAGAGCAGCAAGTTGCCGCTGACGCCGTTAAGCAATACGAGATTGCGAAGCGCAACGGAAGTGCCATGGATGCCTATGTCCAAGCCAGTCTGGTGGCTGCTGCCTACTTACAGGCAAAAGACGAGGTGAACTATACAAAATGGAAAGCCATTGAGAAACAAGAGGCGGCTCGCGCGGGCATGCCTGGTGAGTGAGTCTTGCTCGGACAAAGTTGGTGCAGGCGACGCGTTACCTGTCTTCGCCTGACCGTTGGTGTTGCGTTGTTGGAAATAATCCATTGAGGTAATGAGATGAGTCGGACGATTGAGAATCTCAAATCCTTCAATTCAAAGGAACGCTTCTTCCTTATCGGTCATATTCTAGGAAATGCTTCTTTCAAACCATGCCCGGCCTTTCGAGAGAGCATTACAAATGCTTTACACATCCAGCTTCCTGAAAGCGTCTTCGCGGCAATGGATTATCACCTTGACTGGCTTTATGCAAGTTTGCACTTGGCTTTCAATCCTAATCCGGAACAACGCATTTTCGAGAATACGGATCGCCTGATTAAAGGGCAACAAGAAGATATTGATTTTCTTTTTGCGTACGAAGCAGATAACATTTCCCACATCATTTTGTTGGAAGCAAAAGGGGTAGGCGGTTTCGCGAATAAGCAAATGGCTTCCAAAGCAGTACGTTTTCGTGAAATTTTCGCTATGGATGGCAAGCGATGGCCCAGAGTTATCCCACATTTCGCATTCGTTTCTCCTGATCGACCATCCGAACGGTTGCACAGTTCAGCTTGGCCAATGTGGATGAGACCCAACAACATAGTACCTTGGATCGAACTACCGATACCATCTGGATTAAAGAAAGTTACCCGCTGCAACCGACAAGGAGAACCAGACAAAAAAGGACAGTATTGGACAATACATAGGAGACCAGCATCGCGCACACGGAAGACAGGCGTATACGAACTCGTGGGCGACGGCCGAATTAGCTGAGTCGGATCTGCTTAAAGAAGCTACGCGTGATACGAAAGCACCTCAGTGAAAGGGAAAAATGAATAAGCTTCCCCAGATTGACCCTATCATGGTGGAATCGTTGATCATGTTCACAGTTGTCTTTCTGACAGCCACGAGAAAGATTATGAAGATTGGATTACAAATCGAGCAAAAGGAATGCGAAAGCTGAAAGTGGGGAAAGTAAAGTGAAAGAGACAATACTAACGATTCTATTGGGATTGATAGTTGTTGGAGGTGCATGTACCGCATCTCGGACTTACCCTTCGACAGAACCCAAATCGATGCAAGACAAGAGACAAGATGAGGAAGGACAAGAAATTGCTAAAGCATGGGATGACGCAAGAGAGGAATTGAGGGAAGAGTTACAGAAACAAGGGGTAGAATTACATAATTTGACAGAAGAAGAATTGTACAGACGATTACAGGAAGAGATATTGCGAGCACGTAAGCCTCCCCTTACCTTTACTGAGGAGAACGCCAAAGCGTCTGAACGCGACATTTTCATTGGGGCGCTGACGCGCGCGGGGATTGACAATTCAATCGTGAGTCGAGTCTCCCAAAAGGGGGACTCGCTCACTATAATCGTCGCCAACAGATGGCATTACCAACCCTACCAAATTCGACTTCAATTTGTCCAAAACTTCTGGGAGCTATGGGCCAGAATCAGGTCGCCAAATAATCCAGACAAAGCGAGGTTGGAAATCACAGACTTGAATGGCAATAGCGTGGGAGGTTCCCGATGGCTTGCGGGATCATTAATCTGGGTCAAGAAATGAATCGGTTCCTCGGGCGATTAAAGGACATTCTGCTTTTCCCCTTTTTGGGGTAGCCCACCTCTTGGTTCGAAGGGCAGTAGTGGATTGTTTGGATTTTTACTAAGATCGCGTATAACCTAAGTCTCTCAACATGAACGAGAGGCATTGAACTGCCAACTCGGCGTCCCGGTCACTTACAGTACGACAAGCATAGTGCATTTGGATGTTTGGCTTGAGTCTGGAATGCAAATCTGCAATCGTTTTTCCACAATATGCAATTATCCGTCGTTCCTTTTGTTCTGCAATTTTTGCCAATTCCCCGAGGTCTTTTTTGTTTACCTTTGATATTTCCTTATAGAATTCTGCAAAAAGGGCCGCACTTGCTGCATGGCGACAAAGTTCAACAATAGAGTCGGCATTCGCTTTATACATTGAGTCCACTACTTTTTGTACGCTTTCCAAAACTTGGGATCGCCATGTTTCCGGTATTTTATTTGGTGAAAGATCTGGAAGGACTCCTATGAAGTAAAGGGGCCGCATAGTTACAATTTCTTCGCTTGAATACATGCGATCATTTGAGACAATACGCCACATAGAATAAGCCGCTTTACTTCCAATTGCCGCAAAAGTTTCTTTAGAGGGATTCCAAGAGGGTAATCGGTATTCTTTGTAGGTATACAGATCCTTCTTTACTACTCCGTTGCTTGATCTTGCTTCGTTAATCTCTGCTTCATTTACAGGGAAAACCCGGCACTGACAAGGTTGTTGTTTCTCAGGTATATAAATCCGTCCACGTCTTACGATAGATATCGCGTCGAAACTATCTTCACGAAAGAGTAACTTATCAAATTCACTCGTGCTCTTTAAGAGTTTATTCAGGGCTTCTTCTGGAGTCTCTCCAATTTGTAAATCAAACAGATATGGTGCCGTGATCAAGGCTCTTGAACCCCAATACTTATTGCTCCCTTCATAGACAGTGCCAATGTTCTTGTCAATGCCCAGAAACATATTTTTCCTTTTGCTTTAATTGTATTACACTACCTCTCCCTCCAAAGATACCATCTCAAAGTTATGCCTGATTATATCCTATTCCCAGATGCTCACAAACAATTCTATACTCCAGTCGGTATAGATGTAGTTAAATTACACCGATCTTGCTAAATAGGCAATCCGAAACAAGGCGACTTCCTAATATTTATTAGCTTTAATCTGTCTAAAAACAAATGGCTTACGCCGGGAAGATTAGGGAGTAATCTTAAAAACCTATTCATTTTATGATTATCCTTGTCTGCTGATATTCTGTTTGTATAATGGCAACTCGAAAATCGTAAGCAGAGTCAACTTTCGAGGTCTGATACATAGTTCGAATTTAGAGGCAAAAAAGATGGGTAAAAGCAAGGTTTTGTATATTTTCTTTGCTGCCATTTTAGCTGTGGGTTCGTTCGCATCTTCGGTGCATGGCTGCTATGCCGTCGTAGTGGGTAAGGATGCTTCGACGGACGGAGCCGTTCTGTTGGGACATAATGAGCAGAATTACGGACCGCGTTTTCTTAATTTCCGAAAAGTTCCTCGCATCGAACATAGAGCCGGGGAAATGATAAAGCTTCAGGGCGGAGCCGAAATTCCACAGATCAGGGAAAGTTACGCTTTTCTCTGGTCGGAAAATCCGGGTATTGCATATAGCGACGGATATCTCAACGAATGGGGCGTGGCTGTGGTCAGCGACGGCTGCCCGGACAGGGCGGAGGAACTGCAACAGCTCGAAGCCCGGGGCCAATTAGTAAAAGGCGGTATCGGATATTTGCTCCGCCGGCTTATCGCTGAACGGGCGAAAACCGCCAGAGAAGGAGTGCAAACAGCGGGCGAGTTAATTGAGCAGGTGGGCTACCCAAGCTCACGGACGCTGGTTATTGCCGATTCGAAAGAGGCCTGGCTTTTGTCGATGAGCAGGGGCAAGCAATGGGTGGCGCAGCGAGTGCCGGATGATGCAGTTGTGCTGCTGCCTAACGTCTATGTAATCGACAAAGTGAATCTTAATGACAAATCCAACTTTCTTGGCTCGCCCGACCTCATCGAGTTCGCGATACAAAAAGGATGGTATAATCCGGCGGGCGGTGGGGAATTCGACTTTTCAAAAGCTTACGGTCAACAGCAAAAACACGTTATGGACGAGCGCCAGTGGCGGGGTCAGTGTCTGGTAACGGGAAAAGATATTGAAAAACAGCCGGATCGGAAGCTGCCGTTCTCTGTAAGGCCGGCACGTAAACTTTCCGTGAAAGATGTAATTTCAATCCTGCGATTTCACGGCGAAGGTTCGCTTTGTAATAATGCAACTCAGGAAGCAGCGGTGTTCCAGCTTCAGAGTAATATGCCGGTTGATATCGGCTGTATATATTGGCGTTGCTCGGCTGAGCCTTGCAGCAGCATTTTAACTCCCTGGTATTGTGGTATCACCGAGACGCCGAAAGAATACTATAAAGCAGTCGATCTGGAGGAAAATCTTACGCTGGAATATCATTTTTCCGAATCACCCGATAAATTCAAGCCCGATGCCGGACATGCCTGGTGGATTTTCAAGGTGCTGCAGGATAAAGTTAATGCCGATTACAGGAGTCGAATCGGAATCGTTCGGATTGAATGTGATAAATATGAAGCGGGAGTTTTTGCTGCTCAGCCGAAGATTGAGAAGAGGGCGATGGAGCTTTACCGAAGCAATAAATCTGCTGCGAAGCGTTATCTGACAGATTATTCGGGGGCTGTTGCTCTTCGTGCTGTTGATGAAGCTCGCAAGCTGACTAAGCAATTTAGGTAAGAAACTATACACTAACTTTTTAATGGAGAGTTGTCGAAATGGCAAGTGCACCTAAAGCAAATGCAGTAGTAGGGCAATCAGGCGGTCCGACCGGTGTAATAAATGCCTCTCTGGTCGGCGTTATCGAGGAGGCTAACAAGCATCCGGAAATCGAAAACCTCTACGGCGCGATTCATGCCGTGGCAGGCATGGTTAAAGATCACTTTATCGATTTGAAAAAGCTCTCGGCAGAAACGCTGGAAATCGTGGCTGCTTCACCGTCTTCTGCTATTGGTACCAGCAGAGACAAGCCCGATGAGGAATATTGTGCAAAAATTCTTAAGGTCTTTGAGAAGCGTAATATCAGGTATTTCTTTTACATCGGCGGTAACGATTCGGCAAATACCGCTCATATACTCAATACAATGGCCGATGATATGAATTTTGACATCAGGGCGTTTCACATCCCCAAAACCGTTGACAACGACCTGCTTGTAACCGACCATTGCCCCGGTTTTGGGACGGCGGCGAAGTTCGAGGCATGTGCTTTGATGGGCGACGATCTGGACAACCGTGCTCTGCCGGGCGTGAAAATAGACGTGATTATGGGCAGGCACGCCGGCTTTCTGACCGCCGCTTCGGTGTTGGGCAGGAAACGGGATGACGACGGCCCCCATCTGGTTTATGTTCCGGAAAGAGCAGTTTCGATGGAGAAGTTCGTCAGCGATGTCGTCGGAGTTTTCAAAGATCTTGAGCGGTGCGTTGTCGCGGTAAGCGAGGGAATTTGCGATGTCGATGGTGTGACCTGGGCCAAGAAACTCGCCGAACAGGCAGAGGTCGATGCGCACGGCAATGTACAACTTTCCGGCACCGGTGCGCTGGCCGACTTTCTGGCAGGCGAGGTAAAAGCCAAGCTTGGTCCGAAAAAACGCGTCCGGGCCGATACGTTCGGCTACCTGCAAAGAAGCTACCCCGGCATTCAGTCGGCGGTCGATGTCGATGAAGCCCGGCGATGCGGTCGCGAAGCGGTCAAGCTGGCTATGAAGCAGGATAACGGTTCTGTCGCTATCAGGCGTACCGGCAACGGAAAGGACTACGCCGTCGAGCTGTTCCGAACCGAGCTGAAAAATGTTGCCGAAAAGACGAAATCGATGCCGGATGAATTCATCAACGCCGAAGGTAACGGCATAACCGATGCTTTCATTGAATACGCGTTGCCTCTAGTTGGCGAACTGCCTGAGACCGAATATCTGGGTAATCATCCGAAAGTTTAAGCTGCTTCCGGCGATGGTTTATTCCCTGATTTGAGTATTAGAATTAAGCGTGGGAACGGTTGCTCGAAATGATAAAGACCAAGATAATTGCTACGCTCGGCCCCTCGTGTGAAGAGGCCGGAATACTCGATGCCATGATTGATAATGGTGTCGATGTTTTCCGCCTGAACTTCTCACACGGCACGCTTGATGGGCATGACAAATTGCTGGAAACGCTGAATGCCGCCCGCTCCCGGGGCCATCAAATGACCGCCGTGCTGGGCGATTTGTGCGGCCCGAAAATTCGGACCGGACGCATCGAGCCGGAAGGGCAGATGCTGTATGCCGGCGATAAGGTCACCATTGTGCCCGGGAATCAAGTCGGCACGGCACACCGCTTCGGCACGAACTACGAACATTTCAATCAGGACGTGGAAATCGGCCACCGCATCTTTCTCGATGACGGCCAAATCACGCTGAACGTGGTCGGTCGAGACGGCGAAGATATAGTCTGTCAGGTTGTCGATGGCGGCATTTTGTCCAGTCGAAAGGGAATCAATCTGCCCGATACGCAGATACGGATACCGTCAATCACTGAGTTTGACTGGGGATGTATTGACTGGGCGATAGAGCGGAACCTGGATTTCCTTGCCTTAAGTTTCGTACGTTCGCCCGACGAGATCAACCAGCTCAAAGAATATATCCGCAAAGCCGGGGCGGATATCAAGGTTGTAGCCAAGATTGAGACGCCGCAGGCATTGGCACATCTGGAGCCGATAGTTACTGCAAGTGACGCCGTATTGGTTGCCCGCGGCGATCTCGGCGTCGAGATGGACCTTGCCGAAGTACCCTTGATTCAAAAACGGATCACAAAAATGTGCCGGGACTACGGCAAACCTGTTATCGTTGCCACGCAAATGCTCCAGAGCATGATCCAAAGCCCAACCGCCACGCGAGCCGAGGTCTCGGATGTCGCCAATGCTATATTGGACTTTACCGATGCAGTTATGCTTTCCGGTGAAACCGCAGTCGGCAAATACCCCGTAAAGGCGGCACAGACAATCGAGCGAATAGCAAGAGTAACCGAAGCTTACCTCGATAAGCTGGACGGTACGCACCCAAGGAGCATAACAACGGATGAATTGCTCCTCACCGCGGCAATGGCTCGCAGTGTCGGGCAGCTTGTCGAGGATATCGAAGCTAAACTCGTGGCGGTCTGGTCACAAAGCGGTTCATCGGCCCGCTTTCTCAGTAAGGCACGCATCGATGTTCCCATACTTGCGTTTAGCTCCGACGAAAGGTCATGCCGTCAGATGTGCCTGCATTACGGAGTCATACCCTGCTGCCGGCCAATCCCGGAGGACATCAGGCATTTCACGTACATGGTCGATAAGCTCATTATCGAGAACAACTGGG
Source organism: uncultured Pirellulales bacterium (assembly GCA_964439135.1). Classification (GTDB taxonomy): domain Bacteria; phylum Planctomycetota; class Phycisphaerae; order Sedimentisphaerales; family Anaerobacaceae; genus JAFGPJ01. The sequence goes on along the minus strand of CAYTNN010000024.1, from coordinate 6,892 downwards.
CCCAGCCCGGCGATAGAATAGTTCTTGTGGCCGGCCGGCCGCTTAGCGCCGCCGGCACCACCAACTCCATACATGTCCACAACATCAACGCCTGAAAGGGCGAAAGTCCGGCTTGTTTTACGATAGTTCCTCCTTAACATTTATACCGAATATTTTGCATTTTCAACTTTGATTTTTACATTCACAAACCAGCCGATGGCCGGTTTGAATTACCAGCCTTTGGCCGCCTCTTCGGCGTCGGCCAATTCCCCATCCCGGCGGTGGTAGCCACACTCCTCGATGAGCTTGGCCGCCTCGGCCAGCGCCGCCTTGTCGCGAAACAGCCGCCCCCGGTGCAGCAGCACGTCCGCCATGAACAGCCGCATCGATCCGCGATCGGATATCTGCCACGCCTCATCCAAATCCGCCCGGCAGCCGTCAGTGTCATCATCTACGAAGCAGGACAAGGCACGCGAGAGCAAGCCCTTTGGGAGTTCATCGCTATACCCGGCGCGGCGCAAACCATCCACGGCCATTTCTATTTCGGTTTTCGGATTTCGGGTTTCGGATTTAGTCAGAATAGTTTCGTACAATGACACCCTCCCCAGGCTCAGGTGGTCCAGGCCGATTGAAAGCAGAGAATCGTTTGCTTCCCGCCATTCAAACCTCTTCTGGCACCGTTGCTTGACGGCGCGGCAGGAGGCTATTGCAGTCTTAAGTTCTGAGCCTTGAGTTTTGAGTTGGAGCAGACTTTGCCAAGTCGCACGCTCGGCCGGCGCAAGGAGCAAATCGCAGTACCGGAAGCCCGCTAGCAAGTAGAGTAAAGGGTAATAAGGCTGGCGCTCGGCCTGTATGGCCTCTGCCTGCCGAAACTGCTCGGCGGCCTTATCCTTTTGACCTGCCTGGAACAGCGCGTCGCCCAGCGTGGTGCGCTTGCCCATCCGTTCAAACGCATCGCCGCTGCGGTCGGCGCAGTCCACGCTTCGCTCGGCGTCCTGGACAGCCCCGGCTACATGGCCCAGAGCCAGCTCCAACTCGCTGAGGTTGCTGGCAGCCTTCGCTGTTTGTTTCGAGTTCTTGAAGTTCCCAAGCATATCAATTGCAGCGCGCATGGGCCCCAAGGCCTCGGTCAGGCGGCCCAGAGCCCGCAGGCAGAAGGCGACATAGTTCAGCAGCCATACCTGGGCGGCCTTTGACAAATTGGGGGATAGGATCGTCCAGGGTCTCTCGAAGAAGCACGCCAGGGCCGCCAGGTCCGACCCGAACGCGCCGAGGTTTTTTGTGCTATAGAAGCCCCCCGTGAAATCTGTGCCCCGCAGGATGCGGTCGGTGTAAACCTTGTCGCAAGCCTCTTGGTGCATCCCGGCCTGGCAGCCGTGCGCCACGGCCTGGTACAGCGGCTGAAGACCCGCGAGCGTATCAGGCTGCTGCTCGGTGCTCTGCGTAAGGTGCTCGTACAGCCGCCGATGCGCCTCGCGCCACGCATCGGGACTGCCCCCGCGAAGCTGCTTGCCGAAGTACTCGCGGACGAGCGGATGAGAGTCGATTGCGGATTGATCGGCATATACCGAGATGATGCCGCACTCACCGAGATTAGAGAGGGTGTAGTTCCAGTCCTCGTCATCCAGGCCGATTAACGCCTCCGTCAGCCCTTTGATAGCAGGTTCTCGGCGAAGGGCGATCAGACAGCCCGCATCGGCGGGCCGGTCGAACAGGCCAAGCAGTCTGAGTACGGCTAATTGACGTGCACCGTCTTCGCCGCCTTTGCCCAGCCATATTTCGTAAGCTTTCATGACCTTGAACGCGTGGCCTCCCTGGACTTTGGCATCCGCCTTGTCGAACTTAACCTGGTCGCGCCGGCGGATATCACCCCCGTGTGCTTTAGCCAAGTATCTACCCAGCAGGTTTAGCGTCAGGGCGTGGCCTTCTACTTCGCGTGCGGCATCCTTCAACTCCTGGTCATCGGCTTTGATCTTTGCATTACCCGCTCTCTTGACACCCGCATCAAAAAGCAGTTGCGCGCCGGCGTCCTCGGACAGGTGCTCCAGGTCCCACTTTGGCGCCGTCGTGTCCTGCCACGGTGACAGATTCTCGATACTCTCCCGTGTGGTCACGAGGCACAATCCTTTGTTTTGCTGGGTCAGGCCCTTTAGCAGGGCCTCGAGGGCCGGGTCTTTAAGCTTACCTCCTACAGGTCCGGGCGGGTGTTGAAGGGGCTCGACTCCGTCCATCACTAAGAGCGTTTTGTGCTCGGCCACGAGCCGGGCCAATCGTTCGCCCTTGTCCCAGGGCGAGGCGGCGCTTTGGGCCATTTCGGGATCGCCGAAGAATTCGAGCGCCCTGGCGACGAACGCATCAGCCGAGGCTTGGGTTGTCTCGCTCGTGCCCTGGCTGTAGAAAGACCAGTCGAAGACCCGCTCGGCCCCGCGCCAGCCGTCGCCAGCCATCCGCGCCATCCAATCGACCACCAGTGCAGTCTTGCCCACCCCGCCCCACGCTACGATAGTCACAACATGCGTCTTGGGATCGTCCCATGTATTATCAAGATTACCTAATTCCTTTTCACGACCGACGAGCTTTGCCGCCCCATGATGGAGGCGTGTGGGAGTGACTCGCAACATTTTATCGTCAGAATCGCAAGCGCGTTCGCTCAACTCTTTCAATTTGGCTTTGGTTTCGGCGATTTCCTCCTGGAGCTTGAACTTCTGCCCAGAATCAGATACTTTGGCTTCTTCCTTCAGTAGGAATTCCAGTTTCTTCCTCCACACATCTCTTGCCGATTCATGACTCATGTTACCTCTCCGCCCAATTCTCTGATTTTTTCTTTCGCTTCTTCGATACGTTGCTGAATAGCGAACCTTTGCTCAGCATCCGCTATCTTGGCTTCCTCAGTTTGGAGGAAAGCAAGCTTTTCCTGCCATTTGCCCAGAGCCGAAGATGATGGAGGAGAAGGCTTGCTTTCGAACTTCGTGGGAATGGCCTGTTGCCCCATTGGGACGTCAGGCTTCTCAGAGTCAATCTGCAATCTCTGAAGAATGATCTCGGCTATCTCCTGCGCTGTTCGCTTTCCGATGGAGACGTAGCCATCGCCCGAAAGAATCCCAATCTCGGGTACAGCGCCAATATCGTCGAAACTAAGGAACATGATTCGGCTGGCGTCGGTAGTACAGATCATCTGGCGAATGAATCGCCATTCAATCCTGCACCAGCGTTTCTTGGCATAGTCCGCACAGAGGAAAATCGCGATGAGTTCTGACTGCGTGCGGTAGAGGTTCGGCAGATAAACATCGAGATCGGGACGAGCGAACTCGGCTTCGTAGAATTTGTCGTAAAGCACGTGTTCTCGTCCGACAAGGCTTGCCAGATGCGATGCAACTTCCTCAACGAAAACCCGTTGTTCACCGGGAAACGAGAGAGCCACATGGAACCGCTTCCGAGCTTGAACAGGGATGATTTTGCCTTCCGGATGGAAAGCCAAATTACTGTCGGCAAGCGCTGCCTGAATGCGTTCGAATCCTCCCTGCCATTGTGGATTGTCGTGCAGACCCAAATTCATGAATTCTATGAGTACTTTACCAAGAAGATCGATTGCATTGATTTCAGGGTCGTCGTTGGCTCTTTTCAACCAGGCTTGGCACTTTCTAATACAATTACCTTCTGGCGGGTCACCAGGGGCTCCGTTCTCGCCGAAGAGGGTGTTCAGTTTTGTATGGCTGTAATACCAACTTCCGATCACATCACCCACAGTATAGATTACAGGATTCGGAATCATCTCAGATATCATGTTTGAATTACCTCCATCTGCTGACCTTTCTTCTGGCTCCATGGCCAACACCAAACACACCGAAAACCGGTCTCTCCCGGGCCTTATTCCTCATAGGGGACAAGTATACCAGGATTGCGTCACGGCCGCCAGTTATTAATGCTTGTATTTGGCTAAACCTTTCCGATATAATAAATCTTCTAATGTTTGGCATTTCAATCCTCAGCAGTGAAAACTGCGATTTCGGCTAAGCCTATATTCTGGGTTTCCGGCTTTACGGAAGTGACGACGAATTTCAGCCAGGTGACCTTTTTGGGGCCGAAAGTGATTTCTTTGGCGGCGGAAGCGTCGTCGGGCAGTTCGCCGACGTTTATTGTGCTGCCGTCACTGAAGGTGAGCGTTCCGGCGGTAACCTGGTCGGCGTTTGTGTTGGGTCTGTCGAAAAGCCAGATACGGTTGATAATTTGTGCTTTATCCCAGCTCAATTTTATTGTCGCCGACGCTTTTTCGCCGTTGGCGGCCCACTCGGCTGATATATCTTCCGGGTACCCGCCGACCACCCGGTCAATCGCAGCCTCGGCGGAGTAGCCTTTGTAAGTCGATGAAGCGGTTACTTTGGCTTTCGGAGCGATGTTGCTGCTGCTTTTGAGCGGATCTTTTTGCTGCTTTGGTTGGTCCAGCTTTTCTTTGTACTGGTGGTAGGTTGCGGGATTAAGTAATTTTACCTGCTGCAGGACAAGGCCGTAGCGGCTGCCCGGCGGTTTCGCCATGAACCGGATGTTATTCCAGCCCTGACTGAAGTTGCCCGAATAGCACAGCCAAAGCGTCAATCCGTCCTTACTGATAAATTTAGACGGTAAATTGAGGAAATAACCCTGCTCGCCGAACTCCTTCATATATGTAACCAGCTTCCAGGGGCCTGTAATCTTACCGGATTCGAGGATGTAGGAATTCATCTTCGCAACTGTCGGCCAGCCATCGGTTATGCACATCAGGTATTTTTTGAGCGGGGCATTATAGGTAATCGTAACGCAGCCCATATTATTGTTCCATTCCAGCAAAGGCTTGATGTCTTTGAAGTCATAGGACCAGATGGGCTTTCCGGCATTATTATATCCGGCGAAGTATTCATACTTGGATTCGTCGTTGATGTTTTCGATGCTGGGTTTGACCCTTGTAAGATAAATCTGGTCGCCGGATATCCAGCTCAGGTTGGCATATCGAGGTTTGGGATCGTTTTCTTCGGCACCGTAACCGGCCAGATAAGCCTTGCTGTCGGGCGAGTGTTCCATGTTTTTGCCGAAGTCTACGAATTTTGGTGAGCCGATTTTTAGCGGGCCCATGAATTTTGCCGGTTCGGGAAAAAGGGGACTGGCCGGCGTGTGCGGAGAATCGGTCCAGGTTTTGCCGTAGTCGGTGGAGATACGGAAGCCGGGAATGGGGCCCAATACCGGCCAATTCCATCTCATGCCCTCGTGCTCGACGCTTCCGGAAGGGCCCAGGCAATATGTGCCGTAATACCAGACGCCGTTATAAACGAGACTGCCGCAGGGATAGCGGCCTTCGTATGGGCGAGGATTGCCTTTGGTCGTGCCGAGAGCTTTGATTTTGAGATTGAGCGGGTCATTGCCGATCATTACGGCCTGGCCGGTAGTCGCATCGGATCCGCCGGAGCTGGAATTCATGCCGTCGGTTTGTCCATCTGTCCATGGTGAATATAAATTATCATCCGAAGCCCAGGAAGGATACCATGTATCGGCGGCTCGATAGTCGCTGTGCACGCCGGTAAATAATATCCCGATGAGATCCTTGGATTGCTCGAAGGGAATGTCCTCGGGAGGCTCCGAGGGCCAGAGCAGCGGACCGGCCTTTTGCTGGTACTGCACTATTCTTTCGTCGGCGAGAATAGTGCCGGATAGAACTATAATCAGTAAGCAGGCTAACAGCATTATGCCTGCTTTTAATACTGTAGCGGCCGATGATTTCATTTTTCGTCCCTCCGAAATGTTTCGTTAGGTAAACAATGCCTCCACGAACGTGGCCGGGTCGAATTCTGCGATATCTTCCGGCTTTTCGCCCAAACCGACGAATTTTACCGGGATATCGAGTTGGTCCTTGATGGCGATGACAATACCGCCGCGTGCGGTGCCGTCAAGCTTTGCTAAGAATATACCGGTAACGTTAATCGCTTCGGTGAACAATTTCGCCTGGGAGATTGCGTTCTGGCCTGTCGTGGCGTCGAGAACGAGCAGGACCTCATTCGGGGCGTCCGGGATTTTGCGGGCAACGACGTCGCGGATTTTTGTTAGTTGCAGCATCAGGTCCTTTTTTGTGTGTATTCGGCCGGCTGTGTCGAGAATCAGGATATCCGTGCCCCTGGCGAGGGCGGCTTCGCAGGCGTCGAAGGCAACGGCCGCCGGGTCGCTGCCGCTTTGATGCTTGACGATTTGTACGCCGATTCGCTCGGCCCAGATAGTCAATTGCTCCACAGCGGCGGCACGGAATGTATCACAGGCGGCAACAATGACCTTTTTGTTGTTTTTATTGAATATATACGCGAGTTTGGCGATGCTCGTGGTTTTGCCGGTGCCGTTGACGCCGGCAACAAGGACAACCGTCGGGCCGGTCCTGGCAAGGCGTAGCTGTCTGTCGCGGTCCGGCCAGTAGCTGCTGATGTGCTCCTTGAGGAACGGTATAATATCGTCGGTGGTGGCGATTTGCTTGCTGCGATAAGCCTCCCGCAGTTCCGAGACGAGCTTGTCCGTTGTCTCGACGCCGATATCATCGCTGATCAGCGTTTCTTCCAGCTCGTCGAGCAGTTGTTCGTCAATCTTTCTGCCCAGGCTCAGCACTGAAGAGAGTGAAGAGCTGATTTTGGCACGTGTTTTTCCTAACCTGTCTTTGAAAAATCCCGCTGTTTTAGTGAAGATTCCCATCTTTGTTTGCCTTTTTATAAAGATTCTTTCTAATTCACGTTAGAAGCAGCTTTTATGCTTTCAAATCGTTCCGGCTCAGCCCTGATAGTATCGGGATTTGAGATAATTTCAAGTCCCCTTTCCTCTTCCCGTTCCTTTGGGAGGGGGATAGGATTCTGAGATTGGCTTTGAATTGGCTTTGTTTTTTCGCCGTCTCAAAGCATGAAATTCTTCA
>CAYTNN010000023.1:9446-31681 GCA_964439135.1 uncultured Pirellulales bacterium | reverse complement strand
GCCAGATCTCTCCACTTCAGGCCGCTCCGCGGCCCTCCGGTCGAGATGACAGAGGTGCAGATTTTAATCACAATTGGTATAATCTATTAGGTGGCAGCCTCATCCCAATTGTCGTTTATTGGGATGGGGATGGCTTTTCCCTGGCTAAACACGTATTTTGCGAAAGCAGGGATCCATGAACGTATTGGATTTAGCGGATTCCCGCTTCTGCGGGAATGACAAATACTCATGCAGGAATGTGTAAACAGTGGGATTTCATAGCATACGAGATCAACTCATTTGCAATCATATCTCAGGACTATTATTATCGGAAGTAAACAAAAAATGTCCTTTATTGAGTATGATTCGGCCTTTTCTATATTTGATATCATTTCTGCATATATGCCATTTTGGGTGTTTTTTATCGGTTTTTTTCGTTTTGTGGGCGGATTTTCTGTGCTGAAACAGCTCTTTTTGTCGATGTACCGATAAAAGGGTATTTTAGGTTGAGATACGTAGATTTTCTCGCTCTGCGTTCTCGGCTGGGATAATTGTTTTGGAAAGGAATCTGTGAATCTGTTTTACGGAGAAAATACGATGACCTTAAGCAGAAACAACATGAGAGAACTTGCGCGCCACCTGGTAATGGCAATCCTTGTCAACCTGATCGTCGCTCTACTTGTGATGGACGCATTCTTCGTGGATACGATGGGTGATAAATTAGCAGCCGCAATCCGTATACCGCTGGCTTTTTTAGTGATGTCACTTGCCGTCAACGAGCTGAGGCGCATCTGGAAAAACGCCAGGCATCCGGGCTATTATTTTCTGCTGAGTTCGCCTGTTTTCTGGTTATTTGAAAATCGCCGCCGAAGACCGAAAAAAGAGACCGAAACGTCACGGTATGAACGGATTATCGCGACCTGGCCGGATACAAGCATCGGCATTATTTCAGAGTTATTCAATCCCGAGCGGCAGGAAGAATGCCTGAATAAATTGCTCTATCAGATGCACGCGATGAGAGACAGCCGCCTGGCTACGATTGCGGACAGATTTCGCCATTATCTGGGCGAGATTCTTAAATCGGTGGACGATAACGAAAATTACCAGCCGTTCAGAGAAGTAATGCTGCGATTCTCATCGTATGGGCCGGAGAAATATCAGCAAACGTACAGGCGTTTTTTAGGCCTGTTGTCGGATGTGTACGACCCAACGCTATCGGCGCATTTCGATATGCAATTTAAGGCAGATATGAGAGAACCGCTAAAATATGCTATCGAGCAGGCGGGCAAAAAGCACTTAGTTCACATACGGAACATAGTCGGCAACATAATGGCTGATGGCGAGAATGAAGACATAGTGGCGAACAGTATTGCAGGAATGCTTCTGGAATTGGATTGGGATGACAAGCGTGAAATCTGCCACATTATCTTCAACGAAAGCTTAAAGCGGGCGTTCCACTTACCCAAGCATTTCGGCATTGAGCTTTTGAGCATCCTGAACAGGCTGGAGCATAAAATATTCTGGCTGGACATTCGCTCATTGCGCAACGTTCTGAAAGAGTCCCTGAGTAACGAGCAAGAGGGATTAATCAATTTGAATTCGAGGATCTACGACGAGCTTTGCTCAAAAGTCCTTGCCCCCCTTGACGACCAGACGTTCAACGGAATCTGTAACGCCCGGGTATTCCGGCGGCTGAAAAGCGATGACGGCAGAGTTAGAATCGAATGCATTTTAGCGAGCGGAGAAAGATGCAGTTGCCAGGGCGAGAGCTTGAGTTTTCGGGGCGTATACAGCAAGAATTGCCGCAGAAAAGTGGGTGAGAAACTCACGATGAATTTAATACCTATTCGAGAAGTCGAACGCCCGTTTGCCGTAAAGGCCTCTATTGCTCCTTTGCACAGCTATGAAAATGCTACTCAGAGTCCGGGTCGCGGTGCGTTTTTTGAAGATGCAAAGCCATCCGTAGTCAGATATCTTTACGAGTACGTCTCAGCGAAACAATAAATAAAGCCCGTGGTTATACGAACACATCGGCTTCACCGCTGGAATGGACAAGGATTGTTGTCGGCATGTCCGCCAGGAGATCGGAGATGCGGCTGTAGAGCTGAGTGGATGTTTCATCATCTGAGGGTTGCATACCGAAAAATATCACATCCGCTTTTGCGGAATGGCTTCGAAACACATCGCCGAATGGTTCCGCGGATACGATTACGCGGGGTTCGGCCCGGATGCGGGTAGCCTCGACGAGTTTGCGGACGGCCTGACGCGATGAGTCACGACCGGCGGCATCCCCGATGACACGAAGAATCCTGATGTAACTGTCACGCCACTCCCAGTTCTGTGTCAGCAAGTGCGCAAGCGTAGCCATCAGCGATCCGTTCTGCTGGCCCCTCCACCAGATATCAATTCGCCGCCGGGGCCGAACTTCCGACGGCAAACCCTTGTCGGCCACAATCACCATACTCTTGCCCATCGCAGCGATACTCCAGACGTTACGGAACATCACTTCGGCACGCTCGGCGCTGTGAGGCCAGCCAAACAATACCGTGTTGGGCTTAAGCGGACCGATAGAATGGGCCTGTGCCAGCGTACGAATACCCTCATCCATGTCCTCGGCAAAGACAACCTCCGGAAAGACCGCAAGTGAGTTGTTCCGAAGAAACGTGTCCATCGCCGCACGGAGGCTCTCGACGCGAGCGGCGTAAGTCTCAAGGTCGCCCGAGATGACCTGTGCCGCCGTGACAAGGCCTCGCCCGCCTTCCATCCAGACCGCATACTTGATCAGCGCCATGTGCGTCTGTGTGTTGCCCGCCATGACAAGGAAGGTAGGGCGCCAGTTCTTTGCATGCGGCGTCATCCGGCGAAGTTTTTGCAGCGTTCGAACCACTAATGCATATTGAAAACCCAGTCGGGCGTCACCGAATGCCGAGCGAAATACCCTGCGGCTCAGAAACAAATATATCCCGGCAATGACGAGGATAGCCGCCAGGGCGGCAAACGCGTCGATCAGAATCATCACCACCAGGCAGCCAACAAATCCGAGAATCGAAGTAGTCCAGTGGTAGAACCGGAAACTCGGCCGAAAAGACGGATTCGCGCCGAAAGATTCGACAAAAGCAGCCAAATTGATCATGCCGTAGGTACACAAAAAGAACATAGTGACAATAGCGGCAATCATATCGAAAGCAGACATCGAGTCACCGCCGCCAAGTATCAGAATGACGCCTAACGTCAGGCCCAGCGTCAAGACAAGCCCGTATCGCGGCTCGTCCTTATCCTTCGAACCGTGGCCGAATATGCCGAGTATCGGGAATATCCGGTCTCTCGCCAGGGCCTGCAGCACCCTCGGAGCACCGAGGAACGAGCCGACCGCACTGGATATCGTCGCTGCGAAGACACCTCCCATGACCAGAAAGCCGGTGCCCCACAGGGCATTCTTTACCAGCATCTCAAACGGCTGGGCCTGCAGATCAACGCGTTGCTGCGAACCGCCGCATAAAATAATTTCGGACAAATAAATGACAAAGCCCACGGCGATGGCCGCCATCGTACCACGTACAAGCGAGCGAGCGGGGTCCTTCAAATCGCCCGACATGTTGACGCCGGCCAGAATACCGGTCACCGCCGGGAAGTAAATCGCAAAAACCGTCCAGAATCCAATCGTCGGCTTCGTATAGGACGAGCCCAGATTTGCCTGCAACAGTGCCGGATCGAATAGAAGGATAGCGCCGCCCAGAAAGGAGACGATGGCCAAAGCCAGCATAGCCATAACGATATACTGAACACGGATGGCAAATCCGGAGCTGATAATGTTCACCGTAAAGAGAATTGCCGCCGTGCCCAGAGCTATCGGGACAAACCACGCGCTAAGGCTCGGAAAGCTGGCCACAATCGAATTCGTGAAGCCCAGAATATAGAAGGGCACAGACAGGGCCTGGGCCAGGAACAAGGCCAGGCCGATAGCGCCGCCGAACTGCGGGCCGAGTGCGCGTGAGATTAGAAAATAGGCCCCGCCCCCGGCGACCGGTGTGTTCGTGGCGATTGCGCTCATTGATATTACTGTCAGCAGACTGATAACCTCTGCGACACACAAAATGAAAATCGTATTGATGATACCGGCTTCGCCGACGACGTACCCGGCACGGAGGAACATTATAACGCCGAGAATCGTAAGGATCGAAGGTGTGAAGACACCTGCAAACGTGCTGAACTGGTTTCCCTTTTGGCCCATGTATAATCCTTTATCGGCACTAAATTATATTCATGTCAAGGTAATAAGTAAACTCCGACTTTTGGCTTCAATTCGCTTATCGATAATCGAGAGACGAAAGGCTGCGGGAAGGAGTTTTTTCTGGGCCTAAATAACTTTTCACGCAGATTTTCCGGTTATAGCGGGCGTATCCAGATGTTTCGGAAACGCACTGGATTATTGTGGGCCGAGAGTATCAGCGGCAGTTTTTCCGGGATGGGCTTATCGTAGCCCGGCATAATCCGGTGGCCGGTTGGGCCGTAAATTTTCTGGTTGTGGTGGACGAGCAAACCGTTATGCAGGACGGTGATATAAGCTTCTTTTTCGAGCTTGCCGTCCTTGAATACCGGGGCGTAGAAAATAATGTCGAAAGTCTGCCATTGGCCGGGCTCACGGCAGGCGTTTACCATCGGCGGGGTTTGACCGTAAACCGAGGCGGCCTGGCCGTCCGGATAGAGCTTCTCCGTGTATGAATCATAGACCTGAATCTCGAAAAGTCCCATGAGCATGACGCCGTTATTGCCGCGATCGAACATGTGGCCCTGCGGCGGGTCTGGTGTTTGCCACTCCAGATGCAACTGACAATCGCCGAAGGGCTGATTCGTTGTCAGTTCACCCGAGACGGCGATCAACTCGCCATTTTCGATTTTCCAGTCGGAAGATTTCCATTTGGACAGATCGGTCCCATCAAACAGCGTCACGGCATTCGACGGAGCGGTACCGGCCTTTTCGTCGATGCCAAGCCGGCCCGGCGTGACTTTCGGCGGAGCAGGGCGGTCCGGATCGTGCACGTGGAAGCCGCACCAGGGCAGGATCGGAGTGTCTTTGTAGCCGACGATGCCGGAGCCGTCTTTGGCCTGGACGAGCTTCGTTGGAGCTTGTCCCGTCGTTACTTCAGTAGAACCGAAAAGCCATATTGCAGCTCCAACTACGACGAGTATTAAAGCGATTGTTCGATTTCGAAACATAGCATTGTTCCTCCAGCATTCAGTTTAGGAATTGACTGTTTTACCTGCTCGTAAATCATAGAGTACGGATCGAACACCCACACCCCGGCTAATCCTTCAGCATTTTGACTGCTTCGTCAACACTTGCTCCATGGTGGACCATTTTACTCAGGACCTGGACCATTCTCGTAGGATTTTTGTGCTGAAACGCGTTTCTGCCGATCGATATACCCTCGGCACCGGCCTGAAGGGCGTCTTCGACCATTTTGAAGATGTCTTCGTTGCTGTCCATTTTCGCACCGCCCGCAATCACCACCGGCACGGTACAGCCATTGACTACCTCAGCGAAACTCTCCACGCTGCCGGTATAGACGACCTTCACAATATCTGCGCCCAGCTCAGCGGCAACTCTTGCGGCGTGCTTGACGTTATTGACGTCATATTCATCTGTGATCTTCGGCCCGCGAGTATACATCATCGCTATCAGCGGCATCTGCCAGACCAAGCATCGTTCGCTGATATAACCCAACTGCCGGAGCATCTCATTGTCGGTCTCAGCACCGAGATTGATGTGTACCGAGACGGCATCGGCACCGAGCTTGATTGCTTCTTCGACAGTGCAGACCAGCTCCTTTGCGTTAGGATCGGGGCTCATCGACGTGCCGGCGGAAAGATGGATAATCAGCCCGACGTCTCTGCCTGTTCCTCGATGTCCGGCCCGGACAATCCCCTTATGCATCAGGATGGCGTTTGCCCCACCCGCGACGACCTTACTGACTGCGTCCCGCATATCGGCCAGGCCTTCGATCGGGCCGACCGTAACGCCGTGGTCCATCGGGATAATTACCGTCTTATGCGAATTGCGGTCGATTATCCGTTCGAGTCTTATCTTTTTGCCTATCATAGCCTAATCTCCAATTTCTCGTTATTGCGAATCCGCACCTCGCGAATGAGCAATTTCGAATTTTAATTACAAAATCTACACAAACCTGTCCAAAAGGCAAGAAAAAAACTAACTATTCCGTGAAGATGAGCAGAGGATTGACTCCAAACGCTTGACATAATCCGGGTTAGTTGATATTGTTTCAGCTATAGCCGAATACATACGAGTAGAGTATGAGGGAGAGGTATATAATGTGATGGAACATCATTGACGATTTATTTGGTAGCGTGCAGATATGATGGCGAAGCAATTCTATGACTGGCAGACGTCCGGGGGAACCGATGATGTTATGAGGCTGGTTGACTGCCTTGAAAGAGCGGACATTACGTGGTGCGCTATTGGGGGCGTAGCGGTGAACCACTGGGCGGAACAAGCCATGGTAACCCAGGATGTGGACTTAGTTGTTGCCGCTGAGGCGGTCGAGCGTACCATTTCACTGCTTGAGGAAGCGGGATTCCACAGCGAGAGATTCGAATGGTCTATCAACTTCAAGGGGCGTTCAGCGGTTAGTATTCAGCTCAGCACGGGGGATTTCTATAGGGATTTCCCTTCCCGTGCCGTCGCGGCTGACGTGCATGGCATCCTCCTGAGAGTTGCTTCGCTGGAAGATACGCTCAAAGGCAAGATGAAGGCCTGGTCCGAGCCCGAGCGAAGGCAGAGCAAGCGGCTCAAGGATCTGGCCGATATCGCCCGCCTTGTTGAGGCACACCCACATCTCTGGGACATGCTCACCAGCGACCTGAAGCAGCAAGTGCAGCCTCCGGAAAAGACATAAAGCAATAAAATGGGGCCAACTCCTACTCCTGGGGCAGGCGCATTTTTTCGTAGAACTCGGCGTATTTGTCCTTGTCGTCCGTCTTTCGATATGCTATCGCCGAGCGGGGATGCTCGTTCAATATACCGGTGACGAAATAGGGTATTATGTAGCCCCATTCGATTTCTTTACGCATCGGTATCATGTGGTCCTGTAGTACCTTCAAAATCGGAGTAAGGTTGAATTTCGGATTTTTCAGGAAACCCATCAATAATTCGAGGCAGCAATTGCCTGGTCCCCGCCCTATGCCGAAGAGCGAGCCGTCGACGTAATTGGCATCGTGAATTATACCCTCGATCGTGTTGGAAAAAGCAAGCTGCTGATTATTGTGACAGTGAACTCCAATCGTCTTGCCGGGCAGATGCTTTTGATAAAGTTTTACCATATACTCTATCTGCTCGCAGTACAACGCCCCGAAACTATCGACCACATAAACCACGTCAACAGGGCTCTTCGCTAACTGGTCGAGAGATTCGACCAGGTCCGGCTCTATCTCCCTGGAGATGGCCATGATATTGCAGGTCGTTTCGTAGCCGAGATCGTGACATTTATTTATAAGCTCGATGGCACTGTCGATATACTTTACATAGGTAGCCGCCCGAAACATATCGACGGGACTTTCATCGGCTGGAGCGAAGTGTTGCTCTTTAACACGATACGAGTCCACCATTACACTGATCTTCATATCAGACTCGATGCCGTCTATTATTTTTCGTATATTATCGTCATCGCAATACTTCCATGCCCCGTAATCTTCGGGCGGGAAGAGTTCCCTGCTGCTCCTGTAGCCGAACTCCATATAGTCGACGCCGCCTTTGGAAAGGGCCTGGTAAACCGCACGAACAAAGTCATCTGTGAAGTAATGGTTGTTAATAAGTCCGCCGTCTCTGATTGTGCAATCGAGCACTTTGATTTGTTCTCTGTACATATTACGACCTTTTACGAATGTTTTCTAAAGTTTATCCAATATTTTTTCCACCACCTCGGGAGCAACCTCGACTGCGTATTGTCCATCTTTGCAGTAAACCTGACCTATTTCGCTAACTAATACGAATCGCGGCCATTTGTTCACCGCTTTCTTGTCGCGTTTTATCAAATCAATCAAGTCCTTATCGGCCAAATTCTCCGGCAATGTTACCGGGACATTGAGTTTTTCGAGAATTCCCCGGATTCTCTCAAGCCTGCCGGGCTCGGCCAGTTGCATTTCAATCTCGATCAGACCTGCTGCTATGATACCTATAGCGACGGCCTCGCCGTGAAGCAGCCCGAAACCGCTGGCCGTCTCAACCGCATGCCCGATAGTGTGGCCGTAGTTGAGAATTCTTCTGAAGTTCTTCTCGCCCGGATCGGTCTCCACGACACCGCCCTTTATTTTGCAGTTCCATTGGGCTACTTTTTCCAGCACATCAGGCTTTCGCTCAAGGACCGCGTCGAGATTGCTTTCGAGAAAATCGAAAAATTCACTGTCGGCGATAATCGCATGCTTTACGGATTCGACAAGACCGGCCCGGAATTGCCTGTCGTCAAGCGTTGCGAGAGTTGCCACGTCGATATAAACAGCGGCAGGGTGCCAGAATGCGCCGAATGCGTTCTTGCTAAGGCTGGAATCGACTCCCGTTTTTCCGCCGACAGACGAATCGGCCTGGGCCACGGTTGTCGTCGGTATATGGACGACCGGTACGCCTCTTTTGAACACGGCTGCTGCGAATCCTGCGATGTCGCCAACCGTTCCGCCTCCGAGAGCGATGACAAGCGTATCTCTGCCGAGATATGCCTTTTCCATTGCCTCTATTATCGAGATTGCCGTATCTATATTCTTCGAAGTTTCGCCGGCAGGGCTTATGATGAATGTGGGAACCTCGTTTTGCCCCAGGAGCTTCCGCAAATGGCCCACCGAGACCAGATTTTCATCGGTGACGACAAATTTGTTGTATTTGCCGAAATCGGCTTCTATTCGAGGCCACAATGAGCCAAGAATGTCCGCTGCGATATTTATCCTGTAGCTCGCGGCCGGCGAGGACGGAATTTTAATCTCTTGCTCTAACATCATATAAAACCAATATATACACAGAAAACCCAGGTTTTTCAGCTGACAGCACCACCCAAACATGCCTGAGGCTACAATCCTGGGTTTTATAAACGACACAAAGTCGGTAATATAACCTATTTACGTAATGTTTGCAACATTTTAAATGACGATGTAAATTCCGGTTTTGTGTGCCATACTTGAGTTTTTGCTCTTGCTTTCGGAACCGCTCGCTGCTATATGTTGTGTCATGGAAACAAAATTGGCCGTTCCCATAGCAGCGAGGAATATCGACCAGGCGGGGACACAAATCAAATCCGCTCGGGCGGCAGGGGCCGATATACTTGAGCTGCGAACGGATTATCTTGAGAACCTTAACGTCGATCTGCTTAAGAAGCTGATCGCCGGGATAAAAAACGCCAGCGATAAAAAGCTCCCTATAATTGTAACCTGCCGTGACAAGCAGCAGGGCGGGGCGATTGACTATCCGCAGAAGCTGCGAGTGGATATCCTGGCGGCAGCCCTGAAAGCCGGGGTGGAATTTATCGACTTCGAGTATGAAAATTTCCTCACCATCGAAGGCCAGGAAAAAATCAGGCTGGCGCTGTCGCAAAGCTCGAAGGGCCGGCTTATCCTGTCGACACACAATTTCGAAACAAAATTCGACAACATCGGGAAATTGTATCGCAACATCCTGAATGTATGTTCCGTGGCGATACCCAAGCTTATCTACGTTGCCAATCATATCACCGATTGCTTCGACGCCTTTGATTTGCTGCACCAGACCAGTGCCGAGCGAATCATCTTCTGCATGGGTCCCGGCGGCCTTATCAGCAGAATCCTCGCTAAGAAGCTCGGCTGCTTTGTCACCTTCGCAAGTATCGACGAGATAAACACCACGGCACCGGGCCAGTTGACCATCAAAGACCTCAAGGAATTGTACCGCTACGATTATATAGATACCGAAACCAGGCTTTACGGTGTGATCGCCGACCCAGTCGGGCATTCGCTAAGTCCGGCGATCCACAATGCGTGCTTCGGCGACAAGCAGATGAACAAGCTCTATCTGCCGCTGTTAGTGGAAGGGGGCCGGCAGGAATTCGACTCGTTTATACATCATGCCCTGCTAAGAAAATGGCTGAACTTCCGCGGCTTCAGCATCACAATCCCGCACAAACAAAACGCCCTGGCTTACGTCCGGGCAAGTCGCGGCTACGTCGAGCCGCTTGCGCAGAAGATCGGAGCGGCAAATACCCTGCTCGTCGGCCCGGACGGCAAGCTTGAAGCATATAATACGGATTACGCCGGTGCTCTGGACGCGATTATGTCCGGGATGAAAATAACCAAAGGCAAGTTGAACGGCCTGCCCGTCGCGGTGGTCGGCGCAGGCGGCGTCTCAAGGGCAATCGTGGCCGGGCTAAGTGACGCCGGGGCACAAATCAAAATCTACAACCGCACCGTCGAAAAAGCTGAAAAGCTCGCCGCCGAGTTTAATTGCGAGTTCGCGCCGCTGGACGATTTAAAAAGCTTAGATGCAAAATTGCTGATAAACTGCACCAGTATCGGTATGCACCCGAACGTCGAGGCAACGCCGGTGCCGAAAGAATCCCTTAAGAGAGGAATGGCAGTCTTCGATACGGTTTATAATCCCGCCCAGACGCTCCTGTTAAAGGAAGCCAAAAAGAAAAGGATAAAAACCATCGACGGCATCTCAATGTTCGTAAACCAGGCCATGGCACAATTCAAACTCTTCACCGACACCGACGGCAACCCGGAACTCATGCGAAAGGTCGTCTGCGATTCATTGCCGGCCGAATAATGTGAACATATTTAATTGTTGCTCCGTGACTCGGCTACCCGGCGTGAGGGTGTTATTATTACGGTGTAAAAACCCGGGATTCGGAATTTTTCTTCGCTTCTACAGCTAAATCCCTTCTGTTGCTCCCGTTTGTGATGGTTCCATGTTGTCTGAAATTTATGTGGAAAATGTTCGCATTTTCCCGCTAAGAGACTAATATAGGCTTGCAAGTTGGTAATATAGCGAAATTATGACCCTATTCATTGGAAAGGAACGACCATGTCTAACACAAAATTGCTTTTATCCGCCGTTTGTGTGCAGTTGCTGCTCATGAGCCTGGTGTGCCCCTCAAAGGTCGAATCAGCAAATTCCGCCGCCGAGAAGTTATTGACTATGATGCCCGATGATGTTGTCGGATTCGTCGCGACCAGCGGCGGCGATGATTTGAAACCGGCTTTTGATAAAACCATCATGGGCCGAATATGGAGCGATCTGGGAGTGATAACGTTTCGTGAAGCTATCAAGAAAGAGCTTCTGGCGAAGGCTGCCCAGGAGATGCCGGAATTGAATGAAGCCGATGTCTTCGATTTGGCGGAAGGTATCATTCGCCAGGTCACGGCGAGGCCGTTTATGATTGGTGTCGCTCAAAAAGATACCGCCCAGGGCCCGCCGCTCTACGGCTTTGCTATTCTGGACGCCGGACCGCGTAAGGCGGAAATGGCCGCATCACTGGCAAAGCTGGAATCGTTTGCGGACGAAGGAGACATTGTCGAAATCGAGATAGGCTCAGCGAAACTGCACGGCCCGAAAGATCCCGGCGACGTTCCCGGATACTGGGGCTGGGTCGGAAACTATTTTGTCTTTGCGGTAAACGACGGCAAAGGATTGGCCCTGAAGTACGTGCAGGGCAACAATAGCAGGCCGGCGCCTGCTTGCCTTCAAAATGTCCCCGGGACAGGCGACGCCCTTGTGATTCATTTTAACCGTGAGAAGGTATTCAATATTTTAGGTATGATCGCAGGGATGGAAGGTGGTCAGGGCGAGGAGGAATTCGCTGTAATCAAAGCAGCAATCAGAGAACTCGGCCTGAATAATATCAAGTCCTTTACAGAAAGGGTGGGATTTGACGGCCCGGATATAGTTGGTAATTGTTTTATGGAAATGCCGCAGCCCCGAACGGGCATTTTCGCAAATTTCAAAACGATAAATCTTACAATGTTCGATATGGCCGATCCCGGCGCAATTAGCGCTACCGCTGTAAATTGCGACATAGCGGGAATATACGATACGGTGATGAAGACAGCAAGAAACGTCATCGGCGATGATTTCAGCGAAGTCGAACAGGGAATCGCCGAAATTGAGGCGGAACTGAATTTTAAGATTCGTCAGGGCCTGCTGGAAAGTCTCAGCGGGCCGATACTTTCCTACGTTCTTCCCGGCGGCGTTACGATGCAATCACCCCAGGGCGGATTTGTAATAATCGCAAAGCTAAAGAATGCAAAGCTATGGGAAGATTCGCTGACAGCCCTGGGAAAGTTCGCCGCCGAGAAAAGCGAGGGTATGGTCCAGGTCAGCTCACAGGTTCAGGAAGGAAGGACCGTGTATACATGGGCGGTAATGCCGCTGGCGATGGCCCAGATCATGCCCAGTTGGACAGTGGTGGGCGACCAGGTCGTCATCGGCTCGAATCCCGCGCTGCTCACATCGGCCGTTAGCCAAATCAATTCAGGCACAAAATCGATACGCGGAACAGATGGATACAGAAAGGTAACGGCCAAGCTGCCGGCCAATCTATTATCTTTCAAATATGGTGACTCGAAGCTTCAGTTTACCCAGTTAATGACAGCGGTACAGCAATTCTGGCCAATGGCGACTATGTTCGCTTCTAACGCCGGGGTGAAACTGCCGTTTGTCCTGCCGCAACTGTCACATATCGCCCAGGACATGGGGCCTTCGTGCCAGTATTCATGGTTCGACGCTAAGGGAATGCGCTCGTATTATCGCGGAGCGGGGATTGAGCCGAGCCTGGGAGCAGTGGCTGGCGTTGCCGCAGGAGCCGGAGTATTGATGCCGGCCCTCGCACGTGCACGACAACAGGCTCGAAATGCCGTGTCCATGTCGAATTTGAAACTGTTAGGAACGTCGGTCATCATGTATGCCGACGACCATGATGGAACGCTGCCCGAGAATTTCGAGCAGGCGAAGCAGTACTATAGAGATTCCAAAGTTCTCGACTCGCCGCTCAAGCCAAAAGATTTCGACGGGCCCAGCTATATTTACGTCAGCGGCCATTCCATGAATGCCGAATCACCTTTCAGGCAGATTGTCATTTATGAAAACCCGGAATACTGCCAGGACACGATCAATGCCCTGTTCCTCGACGGCCACGTCGAAAGGATGCAGCGGAACAGATTCATGGAAACGCTCGAAGCAACATACAAACAACTCGGCAGAGAAATGCCCGAAATATAATTTAAGGACTCCCAATAACCAGAGCTTTGAAAAAGATTGTCGTATTGTAAAGCAGTTATTCGCAGCCGGTCTGTAGACAACGTGTAGGGTGTGCACTGCACACCTTAATCATCAATAAATGGTGTGCGATGCACACCCTACCGATCTGCCCATGCAGTTTGTTTAATAATCCTTGAAGCTCCTCATCCATTCGGGCCAGTCTTCGGGCTGGACGCCGCCGGCTCTTGTCCATTTGTTTGACGTGTCGAACCTGCTGCGGTTCCATTCCAACGTCCAGAGTTTCTTGAGCCCGATCTTTCTGACCGACCAATCTAAAAAAAGGCCGTTGACGTGCCCATTGTGACGGTTTATGCAGAAGGGCTAGGCGAAGCTAAGATCTCCCTCCCATGCTGGAGGGGTGAATCGATCGATGGGACGAGCCGCAGGGAGTGCGGAATCAAGAAGCACGGGGATATTGGCCCTGCCTCTGAGCAAGAAAATGTGTAGGCCGCGTTGATCGAGGTGAGTGGACTCATCAAAAATTTTTTGACTAAACAACCAGTCGTTAAATCCGTAGCTACCTCGTAGCGGCATACCGTCAAGCTCAATCTCCCAGGCTGTGAACGACCCATCGGTCTGTCCATCGCGATAAGATTTAGTAGCCATAGGGCAGTAGTCTATTCCTTTTGTGTCGATTGGATTAATTGACTCAGGTAAATCTTCGTTCGGGTCATCCGTGCTGGGGAAGGCGCCTCGGAGAAGCAATATGCAATTTTGAGTGCGGGGAAGATGACCCTCATGCTCCTCAGTGTACAGACCAAGTGTTGTTCCCCATTGCCTCAGGTTCGACTGGCAAACAACCCCCTTGGCCTGCTTTCTGACCCTTTGGAGCGCGGGTAGCAGAATCGCCATCAACAGCGCCACGATAGCAATCACCACCAAAAGCTCTATTAACGTAAAGCCTTTTACTGTTCGCACGGCGGATTGTGTTACTTTCTTCGGCACTATGGCCTACCCTCTAATTAATATCCAAGCCTGCCCCAGGTTGCCTTTTGCAATCTTTGCAGGTCATATATGCCATCCTCTGTCTGCGGCGTGTAATCCTCAGGCCTCACTTCAATGGGCAGTCCTTTCCAATACCAAATGTCGCGGGGTATTTGAACAGACTCGCGACTCCATTTCCAGTATTCGACATGCCCGTCCGCCATCGAGAGCGTCGTGCCGTTGTCATGGCGTACAGGCGGGGAACAGTGAAACATCCACCGAGGATATAGATAATGAACGTAGAATTCACTATCCAGCGGCGTTTCGCCCTGATCTATAAAAACCGCGCGCTGGGCCGCACCGGGGCTTACGATTTCCGTTAGTCTGGTTAGTTTCAGTACCGTGCTGCCGACGCGTTTGCCAAATTTTGTCATTTCCCATTCAATCTCATCCTCCATGTACGTTCCTTCCACGTCATCGCGCCCGTTTGCGGACACGACTATAGCGTATGTGACCGGATGGCCGGGGCGCCCACGTGGACATCGGTAGATATCGACGTTCTTAATCCATGGCTTCAATGCACCAGGGCAGGGATCCGCTCTTGGTGGCCGAAAAGGGGACAATTCCGAGCCCGCCCAGCCTATCCTACGTACAGTTCTTCCATGACGACTAAATGTTTCATTATTAAAGGCGAATCCGGCAACGAGCTTGCCATCGTGTTCGTCGGCATAAGCGAGCCACGCTAATGTGAGCTGCTTGAGATTGCTCAGACAGACCACACGATGGCCTTGCTCTCTTGCGCTGCGCAGCGCCGGGAAGAGCAATGCGAGTAACAACGCAATCACCGCAATCACTACCAAAAGCTCTATTAGCGTAAATGCCTTTGGATTTACGATGACTGAGCCATAAATTGACGAATTACTATACCTATGGCATGAATACCTATGGCATAAATTTACTATTTTTACTTTGCGACGGCCCATGGTTTTGCTTTCCAACGTACCGGCTATAGCACGCGCACACAAACTCCCTTTTTCATCCTGAACTCAACATCTCGCCGTGTATTAGTCCCTGCCGCTTATCCCGAAGATGCCCGTCAAACGGCGTTGCTAACGACTATATATTCCAGCCAAACCATCTCCGTTACTGAATCAATCGCTGCGAAATCTCTGCTTTCCTATAATATTAGTACCATAAACGCTCCAAAATTGGCGATGTTTTTTTGAATTTTATTTAAATTTTTTAAGCAAACGTGGTTTTCAGCGGTTTAAGAGCGAGGTAAAAGAGGAAAGTCTGTAGCCCATGCAGCTCGGATCACGTTACATTGACAGCATGGGCAAAAGTTTGCCCATCCTACCCTCTGCCTCATGTTGTTGGCTGGTCGCTATACGCACCGCGAGCAAAGAACGCCGTCTCACGGAGATTTTTTGAGAATAAGCCTGACATTTCGCGAGATGATTCGTATAATACTTAACGAATTCGTATTTCGTATGTGGTATGTAGTATGTCGTAAGTGAAATTGAGAATTTAGAATTGAGAATGAATGAGTCAGAATACAGTTTAGCCCGCACCACTGGTGCCGGGTCGAAAAAAGGCAAATTATTGAAAAAAGCAGGTGGAAAAGAGTAGAAAACGACGAAAATTGAGCTTAATTTGAAAAAACAAACCCAATTTACGAATGGTCAAAATGGGCGTAAGTATCTATATGAAAGGAGTATATGGCAATGTATCGGCATTTGGAGCACAAAAAAACAAAGCCAATTCAAAGCCAAACAAAGCCAATCTCGTTTAGCCCCCAGATTTTCTGGGGGTTGAAAACGAATTTGAAAAAACAAAGCCAATTTTGCCGTTGGGTAAATCGGCGCATATTCTTATATGAAAGGAACTTATGGCAATAAACCGGCCTGCGGGGCGCGAAAAAACAAACCCAATCAAAGCCAATATCGAATGGAATGAGGGCTTTTTGCCAATGGCGCAGGAGATTGTCGCAGCCCTTAGGGCCTCCTAAGGAAATAGACGGTTTATTCCGCGGAAGGATTGAGATTGCCGCAGTCGCTGCGCTCCTTCGCAATGACGTTAGTGGGCTATTTTCTTTTCTGTGCATCCTGAGAATCAGGTCAGGTGCTCGTAATGACGCTTTTCTTATGCTTTTGATTGTTTTTGCCGCCGATAGCCGATATAATTCTCAGGGAGAGTGGACATGTGATAATTTAGCAGGCTAAAATAGCATTATTTGGCCTCATTTAGGACATTTTAAATGGCTAAGAGTAAAAGCAAAGCTGAAAAAGTGGTATTGGCATACAGCGGCGGGCTGGATACCAGCGTGATTCTGCCGTGGCTGAAGGAAACCTACGGTTATGAAGTGATTGCATTTGCGGCTGAATTGGGCCAGGGCGATGAACTGGCCGGCATTAAACGCAAGGCGCTGGCAAGCGGGGCGTCCAAGTGCATAGTAAAGGACCTGCGCAGGGAATTTGTCCAGGATTATGTCTGGCCGATGCTCAAGGCGGGTGCGGTTTATGAAGGCAAATACCTGTTGGGGACAAGCATCGCCCGGCCGTTAATAGCAAAGCATCAGGTGGAAGTAGCCCAAGCAGAAGGTGCCACAGCCGTCGCTCACGGAGCAACGGGCAAAGGCAACGACCAGGTGCGATTCGAAGTGACCTTTATGGCGCTGGATCCATCATTGAAAATTGTCGCTCCCTGGAAGGACCCGAACTTTAAGCTCACTTCCCGCGAGGCGGCGGTCGATTATGCCAAAAAGCACAAAATCCCCGTCGACCAGACCAAGAAGAAAATCTACTCGCGCGACCGGAATCTCTGGCATATAAGCCACGAAGGAGCCGACCTGGAAGATCCCGCGAATGAGCCGAAAGATGATTTATTCGTAATATCACAGCCGGTTTCGAAGACGCCTGATAAGCCGGACTATGTAACAGTCGGTTTTTTCGAAGGCATTCCCGCTAAGCTTAACGGCAAGCTAACCAGTGGTGTTAAAATGATCGAAGCACTGAACGAGCTGGGTGGCAAACACGGCGTCGGCCAGGCGGACCTCGTCGAAAATCGGCTGGTCGGCATCAAGTCGCGGGGAGTCTATGAGACGCCGGGCGGCACCATTCTCATGACGGCCCACAGTGCCCTGGAGACTTTGACGCTGGATAGAGAGACTTCGCATTACAAGCAGCAGATCGCCCTGAAATACGCCGAGCTGGTTTATTACGGCCTGTGGTTTTCGCCGTTGCGCGAGGCACTTGACGCGTTTGTCGACGTGACCCAGCGCAACGTGACAGGCGAAGTCAGGATGAAACTTTTCAAAGGCCAATGCACGCTGGCAGGCGTAAAAAGTCCGAACAGCCTGTACCAGACCGATCTGGCAAGCTTCAAGATGGGCGCAGAATACGACTCGACCGACGCGACCGGCTTCATCCGACTGTTCGGCCTGCCCGCGAAAGTCGCCGCCATAGTAAATAGTAAAAGGCAAAAGTAAAAAGTTAAAACCAAATTAGGTGGAGATTTTTTAAATTCTATTAGCAACAATTAAGCGAGAGTGCAGACTGTGGTCGCAACAAACGAGATAAAAAAGTTCGGCAGGCAAATTGGAGAGCAGTTCCATGCTGAGCGGGTAATTCTGTACGGATCTTATGCTCAAGGCACAGTTACTGCTGATTCTGATGTTGATTTATTAGTCATAGGGTCCTTTAACGGCAGAAGTGTTGACAAATCCGTAGAAATCAGAATGAAATTACGGCCGCAATTTCCTGTGGACATTCTCATTAGAACCCCGGAAAAAGTACATCAGCGAATAAAAATGGGTGACTGCTTTATTCGAGAAATCCTTGAAAAAGGAAAGGTACTCTATGAAGCCAACAAAAAACTCTGAGCACAACCGAAGGGGCAGTGAAGAATCTTTTTCAAACGTTCTAAGCCCAGATGCTTCGCTTTGCGTAGGGTGTGCAATGCACACCTTTATCGAAATTGGTGGGCAGTGCCCACCCTACCAAGAATAAATTTTCATTTTGTTTTAAACGCTCTAAATAAATAACAGAGGATTATTGTGGCAGTACCGGATTGGATTTGGTTTGTTTTTATCTTTGCGTTTGGCTGTTGCATAGGCAGTTTTCTGAACGTTGTCATTTATCGCATGCCACGCGATAAGTCCCTGGTGACTCCACCTTCTTCGTGTCCTTCGTGCGGCAAACATATTCGTTTTTATGACAATGTACCACTGTTTTCGTGGCTGCTTTTGGGCCGGAAGTGCCGGTTCTGCAGAGTGCCGATATCACCTCGCTATTTTCTCATTGAGCTGCTGACGGCTGTAGTGTTCCTCGGTCTGTTTATTTTGTATTTTAATACTGATTTGCGAGAGGGGCTCCAGCCGTTTCCGGGCCGGGGCTGGTTTATTTATCTTCTGCACATAATTTTGCTATCGGCCTTTATCGCTGCCTCGGCTATTGACCTGGAGCATTGGATCATTCCGCTGGCGATATGCTGGCTCGTAACCGCCGCCGGCTTCATCGGCTCGGCCATCGGGCCATATGTCATTGATCCTGCACTGATTCGAGCATACTCGCTTTTGCCGGTTGCCTCTGCGAACACTGGCTCGCTGGCACTCGGCGCGGCTGTAGGGCTGGCTATATCATGGGGACTGCTGGCGAGCGGCCTGCTTAAGAGAAGCTATGAAACAGATGAACAGGCCGAAGACGGCCAGGTCGAGCAGAAAGATAACGCGGCAAAGGGCGATTCGGCCGGGTCAGCGGGGGAAATCCCGGAGCAGCAATTTAACCATCGGCTGGAGGCGTTCAGAGAAATCATCTTCTTAATGCCGATAATCGTCTGCTCGCTGGCGGCTTACTGGATTATCAGCAGTACGGTCTCGGTAGAGTCACAGAATAATTTTCCAACACAACATCCTGTCGTAGCAGGATTTCTGGGCAGTCTGTGGGGTTACTTCATAGGCTGCGGGATTGTCTGGGGCGTCCGTATCTTCGGCACATTTGCCTTCGGTAAAGAGGCCATGGGGCTCGGTGATGTACATCTCATGGGCGCCGCCGGGGCGGTAATCGGGCCGATTCTCGTTGTTGTAGCGTTCTTCATCGCGCCGTTTTTCGGCCTCGCATGGGCCGGCTTTCAAATGTTTTTTAAAAAAATTCGACAAATTCCCTACGGTCCCTTCTTGTCTTTGGGTATATTTGTTGTTATGATTCTACATGACTTGATTTTGAACCGGATAGATTTTATTTTCTATCGTTGAAAAAAGGGGTTTTATTTCAGCATTATAAGGAGATATCAAATGCGAGCTGCCAACAAAAAAACAATCGCTCTGCTAACCTGTTTCGTACTTATTACTCTTTTGCCCGGCTGCGTCAACTGGGAGAAAAGATATGGAGCTCTGAGCGTAGAGCATGAGAATCTGAAGGGTCTGCTCGATCGGGAAAGGTCGGAAAAGGGTATGCTTGCCGATCAGGTTACACAGGGCCAGCAGACAATCGAGGAACTGCAAAGGCAGATCGAACAGCAAAGCAAAACGCCGGCTGATGCAACAGGCTTCGGCGAGGGTTATGATGTAGCTTTTGATGCGGCTGCAGGGACAATCACGGTAACGCTTCAGAATTCAATACTGTTCGATTCAGGACAAGCCATATTAAAGAAAGCAACAAGTACTGAGCTTGATCATATTCGCTCGGTGTTGCGGGAGAAATACAACGGAAAACCGATAGATGTGATTGGGCATACCGATACAGATCCTATCAAAAAGTCAAAATGGAAAGATAACTGGGAACTTTCCGCCCAGCGCGCTCTTACCGTGGCCAGATATCTGATACAGCGCGGATTGCCCGAAGACAAGATCAGGGCGGTGGGCTGTGGAGAAAGCAGGCCTATCGCTTCGAACGCAAACGCAACCGGCAAGGCAAAAAACCGTAGAGTCGAAATCGTTGTGAATATAAGAGGATAAAAGCCTCCGGATTCGCGCCAGTTATGACTGTGCCGGCTATTTTTTAAAAACATCGGTTTTAGTCATGCCATTTTTATCGATGAAAACGGTAATGGCCCCATCTTTAGATGTATAGAGTAACCTGGCATCGGTCGGGATGGACTTCACCGATTCTATGTCACGACCCATTCTTTCATACTGCCTTCGACCGCAACTGCACATTAGAATATCGGCATCGAGATGTCCCAGGAACTCGGCGTCCAGCGTCGAAGCTGAGCCGTGGTGTGGAACAACGACGAGGTCCGCTTTAAGATCGGGGTGTAGCCGCAGAAGCTCCCTTTGTGCAAATTCTTCGATGTCGGAGCACAAAAGTATCTTTACGCCGGCAAATTCGATTAGTGAAACCAGCGATTTGTCGTTGTCACTTAAATCCTCATTATTATAAAGCTGTTCATTTGGCCATAACATTTTTATGCTCGCGTCGGAGCCCAAGTTCAACTCTGCCTCTATATGTTTTATTTCAATCCCATTTCCAGCGAGCCAATCATTGAGAAACTCTGCCGTTCCCCACACATCCTTACTGTCGAAAAAGACTTTATTGGCATAGACGCTTCTTACGTCGCAGTTTTTGACGACTTCCGGAATGCCGTTGATATGGTCGGTGTCGTTATGGCTGACAATCAGAGCGTCGATCTTTCGTATTCCAATATAATCCAGATACGGCGATACAATTCGTGTGCCGATGTCGTTTCCATAGAGCGAGCCCGCATCGAATAAGACGTTGGCTTTACCCGGAAGCTGCGCCAGGATTGCCTGGCCGTGACCGACGTCGAGGCAGGTCAGCACGAGATTATCTCGATGTGTCCTTTGCCATTTTAATGCGCCGACGTAAATTATTAACGAACATAACACGATGCTGCAGATCGCTCGTTTTATCATGGGCCGCCGAAAATAAGCAAAGCCAACAAAAACAATGATGCAGTAGTATAGAATGATAGGCGCAAGTGACACCCGCCCGATAAGTATTTGCGAGATATCCAGATGTGATATCAGTTTAACTGCCCAGACAAGAATGTCAGACAAAAATGTTGCTGCGATGCCCACGACCCAGCTCAGCGTAGGCAGCAGGAAAAACAGCAGCATCTTTAAAAATCCCAGGGTCAGAATCGCACTGACTAAAGGAAAGACCAGCACAGTCCAGATGCCCGCCAACGGATTGATTGTATAAAAGTGGTACAGCAAAATTCCGGCGCCACCCAGCCAGGCTGCGAGGCCTGCGGAAAATAACCTCAGTAGATACGGTCCCGGCCTTGGAGACATACGGTAGGACACTATTGTTTTTGGGCCTCCCTTACGCCAACGCAGGCCGTTTACTTTTTCATATAAAAAAAAGTGGAGTCGCTCACAGAAAAGCAGAAGTCCGAGCACAGCGGCGAACGACAACTGCCAGCCCGCCTCGAATAACTGCGTCGGTCTTATCAGCAAGAGAATGATCGCCGCTAACGATAAGGTGTTGATGGGATTGGAACGTCGGCGGAAAATAATCGATGCACAGAACACCCAGCATATAATTGCCGCCCTTAAGGTCGGCGCTCTCGGCGGGACAACCAGCAGGAAAACAGCGACCGCAGCGGCGCAGATGACCGCCCGGGCGGGCTTCATGAATCCTGCCGTCTTACACAGCCACCAGATAATCCCGACCAGAATCCCAAGGTGCATTCCGGATAGACTGATAAAATGCAGCAGGCCGGTCTTGCGAAAGGCCCTATATGTGTCACTGTCGATATCCCGCCTGTAGCCCAACAGAAGCGCCTGTAACAGACCGTGGCTCGTCTCTTCCTGGGGCAGGTCACCCACCAAGGCGCTCGTTGCCGCCCGCCTTAATCGAGTTCTGAACCTTGCGAAAGCTCCGGCAGGGGAGCTTTGAAGTAATTTGATGCCGCCGCGTGATTCGATATATACTCCGACAAAAACATTTCTCCTCGCCAGGTATGCGGCGGTGTCGAACTGGCCCGGATTTGTGGGCGGACTGAATCTGTCCAGCCAGCAATAGGCCTGGATATTGTCGCCGGGCTGCAAGTCCAGCACCGGCTCGCCGACCTGCACGCGGAC